>JABDNZ010000514.1 GCA_013043565.1 Gemmatimonadota bacterium
CTACTGCGTCCCGAACATGACGGCCAACGTGCCTCGGACGGCTTCGCGGGTCCTGACGAACGCCGCTCTGCCGTACGTAAAGGCCCTGGCAAAGAAAGGGCTGGCCGGGGCCCTGAGAGACGACCCGGCCCTGGCCGGAGCGGTGTACACCTTTGAAGGAACCATGGTCGATGCCGGCCTGGGCGAACATTTCGGAATTCCCTCTACTCCTCTTCAGGACCTCCTTTGACAAGGGGGTGAACCATGAACTGGCTTGCTGATTACAAAGCGAAACTGAGAACCGCCGAAGAGGCGGTGTCGTTCATAAAAAGTGGGGATCGGGTTTACTACGGCGGTAACGCGGCCATCCCTCAGACCTTGGTCAGGGCCCTTGCAGAGCGGCGGGCCGAGCTCGAAAACGTTCAGCTCAACCACGTCCTGCTCCTGGGCGACGATCCCCTTTCAGCTCCCGAGATGAAAGGACACTTCCGGCATAACTCCCTCTTCGTCGGGCCGGCGGACAGAAAGGCGGTCAACGACGGGCGGGCGGACTATGTCCCCATCTTCCTCTACATGATCCCCCGCCTGTTCACGGAGCGTGTGGTGCCGGTGGACGTGGCCATGATCGCCGTGTCGCCGCCGGACGAGCACGGGTTCATGAGTCTCGGGGTGGAGACCCTGGCCTCCAAGGCGGCATGCAGCGCCTCGCGCCACGTGATCGCCCAGGTCAACGAAAAGATGCCCAGGGTCCTGGGTGACTCGTTCATGCATGTGAGGAATGTGGACGTCGTCGTCGAAGCCACGGAGCCATTGCCCACCCTGGAGCCGGGACCGCCGAATGAGGTGGAGTTGGCCATCAGCCGGAACATCCTTCCTCTCATCGAACCGGGAATGACGGTTCAGATGGGGATCGGTGGGATCCCCGACGCTATCTTCGCCTCCATGGAGGGAAGCTTGGACCTCGGGATTCACACGGAGATGCTCTCGGACCAGGCCATGAAGGCCATCGAGCGGGGCGTGGTGACGGGGTCCGAGAAGACGCTCCACCCGGGGAAGGTCATCATCACCTTCGCCCTTGGGAGCGACGAGTTGTACGACTTCTTGGACAACAATCCACTCATCGAGGCCCACCCCGTAGACTACGTCAACGACCCGTTCATCATCTCTCAGAACGAGAAGATGCTGGCCATCAATTCGGCCGTGGAGGTGGATCTCACGGGCCAGGTTTGCTCGGACTCGATCGGCACCTACATCTACTCCGGATTTGGTGGCCAGGTGGATTTCATCCGAGGGGCAGCCCGGTCCAAAGGGGGAAAGCCCGTGATCGCCGTCTCCTCGACGGCGAAGGGCGGAGCCCTCTCCCGCATCGTTCCCATGCTGAAGCCCGGTGCGGGCGTAGTGACCAGCCGTGCCGATGTGCACTATGTCGTCACGGAGTTCGGCGTCGCAAACATCTTCGGGAAGAACCTACGGGAACGGGCGGAGGCCCTGATCAAGATCGCCCACCCGGACTTCCAGGACGAGCTCGAGAAGCAGGCGAAGGAACGGAAGCTTCTGACTTGACGCAGGCGTCAGGGCCAGGCCTGACACCCAACCCCGGAACGTCGACGGCCGGTTTTTTTCTGTTGCACCAGCCGATCCAGAGAAGAGGAGACCAAACCGTGAGACGAAGAGGATGGCTGATCTTTCGACCTTCGCGGGTGCTTCCCTTCATGATCCTGACAATCCTGTCGGCCTGCTCAACGGCGGAGAAGGCGGAGGAGGCAGCCTCGGAAGCCCTCGCCGCCCTGGAGGCCGAGTACTCGGAGGCAACGGAGGCGCTTTCGGAAAGCCAGGACTCCTTCCCATCCATGTCCGAGCAGCCGGATTCAGCGGAAAGGGCGGCTTTCAGGAAGTTGGTGGAGGCTCAGAGCGAGGAGTACATGGCGCTCAGGGAATCCTTCGTCCCCCGGTACGCCTCACTGGCCGAGGAGCACTGGGGTACCGGAGCGGGTCTCGAAGCAAAGATCTGGGTGATGTCCTGGGAATCCATGCCGGACAGGGACGAGAAAGACCCGGAGGCCACGGAGGAGGAACGTGCGGCCAAGATCGCGGAGCACACGGACGCCATCTTCGCGGAATACGCCGAGTCTCCTCACATGGAGAAACTGGCCGCGAGCAGCTACTTCTTCTCCGACGAACAGTCCGAGGAGTACCTGGGCAGGCTGAGACAGGAATCCCCCCATGCCAACGTCCGGGCCGCAGCAATTTATTACCCTGTCTCCAGGAAGATATCCCAGCTTCGCTTTGCGTCTCTTGTGGCGGAGCGGCGTGTGGAGATCGAAATCGAAACCCCTGAGGTGGACGATCCGTATAACGACCCGTATGAGGACGAAGATCCCGCTGAGGATGAAGTTCCTGCTGAGGAAGTGGACCCCAGGGCGGAGATCGATGCGGAACTTCAGCTCCTCATCGACGAATACGGGGACATCCCCTTGGAGGGGTCCACGTACGGGACCGTAGCCTATGCCCACCTTACCGCTCACACCCCGGGAGAACTGGCCATCGGTCAACCGGCTCCTGAGATTATCGGAGCGGACGTGGACGGGAACGAGATGCGGCTGAGCGACTTCCATGGGAATGTTACCGTCTTCTACTTCTGGGGAGATTGGTGAGGCCCCTGCCGGGGCATGTACCCGCACGAGCGGTCGCTCGTAAGCAGACTGGCAGATGAACCATTCGCCCTCGTGGGTGTGAACTCCGATCCGGCCGAGACCTATCGCGAGGCCATTGAAAGAGAAGAGATCACCTGGCCGTCGTTCTGGGACGGTGGGAGCACTTCCGGCCCAATCTCCACCAAATGGGGAGTGTACGGCTGGCCCACCATCTTCATCATGGACCACGAAGGGATCATCCGCGCAAAGGACGAGCGCGATGAGGACCTGGACGAGGTCGTGGACAGACTTCTCGAGGAGATGAAAGCCGGTTGAGGTCCAATCGACACACGACAGACGAGTCGGTCTGGCCCCGGGGGGAAGCCTCCCGGGGCTTTGTTTCGTATCTTGGGTCCGTTCCAGTCTAATTCACCGTCGACGCCACCTCGAATGAGCCTTCTTCGTTATTTCCGGGCACCAGCTTTCTCAACTTCTCAGACCAAGCAGCTCCTTCGAAGAGCTGGAGAGGAGTTGTCCTCCCCCCTCCGGGACCTCCGGACGGAAGCCTGCTTTTACGTCCAATCCTCCGGAGAGCTCACGGCCTCGGAAGTGGGAACGCTCACCTGGCTTCTAGGAGAGACGTTCCACCCGGATGGGTTCGACACCGAGAGCTTTTTCGCGGGAGAACCGGGCGTCTTGGAGGTAGGGCCGAGGATGAACTTCACCACGGCCTGGTCCACCAACGCGGTGGGGATTTGTCACGGCTGCGGCCTGGAGAAGATCCAGAGAATCGAGCGCTCCCGCCGGTTCCTGCTGGATCGGGAAAGGCCCCTGGACGAAAAGGAGCTCAGAGCATTCCTGTCTCTGGTCCATGACCGGATGACCGAGACCCGATATCCCGAACCGCTCACCTCGTTCGAATCGGGAATGATCCCGGAGAGTGTCTTCACGATCCCGATCCTTTCCGAGGGCCGGGGAGCCCTGGAAAAGGTGAACCGTGAATTGGGCCTGGCGTTCGACGACTGGGACCTGGACTACTACACCGACCTTTTTGCCAATAGGATCGGGCGGGACCCTACGTCCGTCGAAGCCTTCGACATCGCCCAGTCGAATAGCGAACATTCCCGTCACTGGTTCTTCAAGGGGCGCCTCATCATCGGTGGGCAGGAGATGCCCGACCACCTCATTTCCGTGGTCACGCGACCGCTGGAGGCGAATCCCTCCAACAGCGTCATCGCGTTCAAGGACAACTCCAGCTCCATCGAAGGATACCCTGTCCTGACGTTGATCCCCCGGGACGTCGACCGACCCTCTCCGTTGCTCGAGCTTGAGGTCGAACACGACATCCTCTTCACCGCCGAAACCCACAACTTCCCGTCGGGAGTTGCTCCTTTCCCCGGGGCGGAAACCGGGACGGGCGGGAGGATCCGGGACACTCACGCCACCGGGCGAGGAAGCCTGGTGGTGGCGGGCACGGCGGCGTACTGCGTCGGAAACCTCCAAATCCCCGGGTATCCACTCCCCTGGGAAGACCCCGAGTTCCGCTATCCGACGAATCTGGCTTCCCCCCTTGAAATCGAGATCGAAGCCTCCAACGGCGCATCGGACTACGGGAATAAGTTCGGCGAACCTGTTATCCAGGGTTACACCCGGTCCTTTGGCTTACGGTTGCCGAGCGGAGAACGGCGGGAGTGGCTCAAACCCATCATGTTTTCCGGAGGGATCGGGCAGATGGACGCCCGGCACCGGGAGAAGGGCAGGCCGGAAGTCGGCATGTTGGTGGTGAAACTCGGCGGGCCCGCGTATCGCATCGGAATGGGCGGGGGCGCTGCCTCGAGCATGGTGCAGGGCGAGAACGTCGAAGAGCTGGACTTCAACGCCGTCCAGCGGGGAGACGCGGAGATGGAGCAGAAGGTGAACCGCGTCATCCGGGCCTGCGTGGAGATGGGAGAAAACAACCCAATCATCAGCATCCATGACCAGGGCGCTGGGGGGAACTGCAACGTACTGAAAGAGATCGTGGAGCCTGCCGGGGCCCAGATCGACGTTCGATCCATTCCCGTGGGCGACGACACCCTGTCGGTCATGGAGATCTGGGGAGCGGAGTACCAGGAGAACGACGCCCTCCTGCTTAAAGCCGAGGACCGGGACCGGTTCCAAAGCCTTTGCGATCGCGAGAAGGTCCCGGTGGCCTTCGTGGGCAGGATCACCGGGGACGGAAGGATCGTACTATATGACGCGGAGACGGACTCCACGCCGGTAAACATGGACCTGGACCATGTCCTGGGCGCCATGCCGCAGAAAACCTTCGAGCTGGAGAGGATGCTTCCCGAGCTCGAACCCCTCGAGCTGCCTACCGACCTTACCGTCCGGACAGCCCTCGATCGAGTCCTCCGACTTTTGTCCGTGGGCTCCAAGCGGTTCCTCACGAACAAGGTGGACCGGTGTGTGAGCGGGTTGGTGGCTCGGCAACAATGCGCGGGTCCCCTTCAGCTGACTGTGGCGGATGTGGCTGTCATCGCTCAGAGTCACTTCGGGGTCACCGGAGGAGCCACGGCCATCGGGGAGCAGCCCATCAAGGGACTCCTCGATCCACTGTCCATGGCGCGAGTCACCGTGGGGGAGGCGCTCACGAATCTCGTTTGGGCCAAGGTCAGCGCGCTGGAGCATGTGAAATGCTCCGGGAACTGGATGTGGGCGGCAAAACTCCCCGGGGAGGGGGCGGCTCTCCACGATGCGGCCGTGGCCATGGCACAGGCCATGGAGGAGCTGGGAATTGCCGTCGACGGTGGAAAGGACTCCCTTTCCATGGCTGCGCTGGCCCCCACGGCGGAGGGCGAGGAGACGGTAAAAGCGCCGGGATCCCTGGTGGTTTCGGCGTATGCTACCTCCCCGGACATCACGAAGACCGTTACACCGGATCTCAAGCTCCCGGGAAGTGGTCGGATCTTCTTCGTGGACCTGGGTGGAGGCCGGAACAGGATGGGCGGCTCGGCCCTGGCCCACGTGTTCGGCCAGGTGGGTGAGACCTCTCCCGATCTGGACGATCCCGCCCTCCTGAAGGGCGCTTTCGAGACCGTTCAATCCCTCATCGACGAGCGCGTGATCACGGCGGGGCACGACCGGAGCGACGGCGGGCTCATTACCGCTCTCCTGGAGATGGCCTTCGCAGGGAATTGTGGAATCGAGGTCGACCTGGACGGCTCGGGGACCGGGTTGGAACCACTCCACCCCGCCTCTCCCCTCCCTGTTCTTTTCTCGGAGGAGCTGGGACTGATCTTCGAAGCCCCGGCCGAGGACGGAGACCGGATCCGGGAGGCTTTCTGGTCCGTGGGGGTTCCATGTACCGAGATCGGGAACACGATCGAAGAACCCCGGATCAAAATCCAGGTCGGAGACAGCTTCGTCCTGAATGAGGATATGACCGAACTGAGGGACGTTTGGGAGGAGACCAGCTATCAGTTGGATCGGCTCCAGGCCGACCCAGATCACGTGGAAGAAGAGCGGCAGGGCCTCCGGGCCCGGACGGGACCGAGTTTCAGGGTACCCTATCCGGTGGTCCACACACCGACCGAGATCCTCACCCGTCCCGAGAAACCAAAGGTGGCGGTGGTCCGGGAGGAAGGATCCAACTCCGACCGGGAGATGAGCTCCGCTTTTCACCTGGCGGGCTTCGAGGTCTGGGACGTCTCCATGTCCGACCTCCTCGCGGGCCGGATCCGATTGGACTCTTTCCGAGGCTTGGGCTTCCCGGGGGGGTTCGCCTACGCCGATGTTCTCGACTCGGCAAAGGGCTGGGCGGGGGTCATCCGCTTCAATCCGGACTTACTCGAGCAGTTCCAACAGTTCCATGACCGTGAGGACACCTTCTCCATCGGGATCTGCAACGGGTGTCAGCTCTCGGCCCTTTTGGGATGGGTCCCCTGGAGCGGGATAGAGACCCGAGCCCAACCCAGATTCATCCAGAACTCTTCTGGGCGATTCGAGTCCAGGTTCGCTACGGTCCGCGTCCTGGAAAGTCCCGCCATCATGCTCCGGGATATGGCAGGTGCGACATTGGGCATCTGGGTCGCCCACGGGGAAGGAAGGGCATACTTCCCGGACCCCGAGATCCAGGACCGGGTTTTGGAGCAAGGGTTGGCGCCGGTACGGTTCGTGGACGACGAAGGGGAACCCACCACCCTGTATCCGCTCAATCCGAATGGATCTCCGAAGGGTATCGCCGCCCTGACGTCGGTTGACGGCCGCCACCTGGCGATCATGCCCCACCCGGAGAGGTCTTTCCTGAGCTGGCAATGGGGGTGGATACCCGAAGAATGGAAGGGAAAAACAACGGCCTCACCCTGGCTCAAGATGTTCCAGAACGCTCGGGAGTGGTGTAACGGCCAACCTTAGCAACTTTCAAACTTGGAGACCAAATGACCGGGTCCTTTCGACACCTTCTGGTGCCCGCCATCGTGGCGGTTTGCTTTTGGGCGACTTCCACCAGCCCCTCCTCAGCGGGAGCCCAACAACTCCAGCTCGCTGAAGCCCATTCCGGCAACGATTTTATCGATCCCATCCAACGGTCCAGGGCCCTGATCCTGGAGATCATGGAAGGCCAAGGTGTCCCTGGAGCCTCCATCGCCGTGGGCCTGGGGGACGAGATCATCTGGTCGGAGGGCTTTGGTTGGGCCAGCCTGGAAAACCGGGTCCCCGTTACCACTCTTACGAAGTTCCGGATCGGAAGCGTATCCAAGACCGTCACCGCCTCCGCCGTTGGACTCCTGATCGAGCGGGGACAGCTGGACCTGGACGCCCCCGTGCAGGTTTACGTCCCGGACTTCCCCGAAAAGCGTTGGCCCGTGACTACCCGCCAGCTGGGGGGGCACACCGCCGGTGTCCGCCACTACCGGGGACTGGAGATGTTATCGTCTCGAAGGTATCCCACGGTGGAGTCGGGCCTGGAGATCTTTGCCGGTGACACTCTCCTGTTCGAGCCGGAGACGGACTACTCCTATTCGAGCTACGGATGGAACTTGCTCAGTGCCGTTTTGGAGGGGGCATCGGGAACAGAGTTCTTGGCCTTCATGCGGGATGAAGTCTTCGAGCCCCTGGGGTTGAGACATACGGTTCCCGACCATACCGACTCCATCGTGGCCCATCGAACAGAGTTCTACGAAGCCGGACCGGACGGATCCATCATCAATGCCCCTTACGTGGACAACAGCTACAAATGGGCCGGAGGGGGGTTCCTCTCGACTCCGGAGGATCTCGTTCGATTTGCCCGGGCCCACATGGCTCCTGGTTTCCTGAAAGCTGAAACGCTAAGGGAGCTTCAGACTCCCCAGACACTCCGAAACGGCGAGTCTACCAATTATGGCATCGGGTGGAGGACGGGGACTCAGGACGATGGTGACATGACCTTGGGGCACTCGGGAGGGTCGGTAGGAGGGACTACCCTCATGATCATCGTCCCGGAACATGATCTGGTGGTGGCCGGAGTGGTGAATATCTCCGGGGCTGCTGGTCCGATTGTGAATCAGGTGGCGGCCGTTTTCGAGGCATATCTCGAGGGAGGCCGGCCCTAGGGGAGGCGGTCGGCCCATATCGACACCGACGGAGCCTGATGACCGCTTCCGGATCTCTTCTACCCCGAGAACACGGTGCTTACGCCGAGCTGGCTTTCCCCCTCGTGACCGGGCTGGGATTGGCTACTCCCACGGTGGGGACATTTGCCGTGGCCGTAGGGGCTTTCGCTCTCTTCCTGGTCCACGAACCGCTAGCGATCTCTCTGGGATTTCGGGGCGCCCGCCTCCAGTCCCAGAGGGGGAACCGGGCCCGCATAAGGGTGCTGGCTCTTTCGGCCCTGGCCGTCGTATCCCTGATCGTGGGGGTTCGGGCCGCCGGCTCCCTCCTTTGGCCGAGCTTGGCCTTTCCCCTCGCTCCCCTTCTGCTGCTGGGCCCCCTCATGCTCCTCGGACGGCAGAAAACGTTGTTGGGCGAGATTCTGGTCATCACCGTTTTTGCGGCCACCGTCTTCCCTCTAGGCGCGACCTCGGGGGTTCCGCCGTCGAGGATCCTCGGGGCCAGTGCAGTCTGGTGGATCAGTTTCGTACTGGGGACCCTGGAGGTCCACGCCATCAAGGCCACGCACAAGGGCGGGGACAGGAGCCGCTGGACCCGGTGGGGATCTCCCGTCGCCGCCGGGGCAACCAGCCTGTTCTGTATCGTGGCGGCAGCGGGTCCGCTGGCCGCTGTTCGGGTGCCGGCGTTGGCTCTGTTACCGCCAGCCTTGGGAACCCTGGCCCTCTCCGTGAGACGAGTTCACCCCCGATTCCTCAAGAGGGTGGGTTGGGCCCTCGTGGGTGCGAACACCCTCTCGCTGATCATCCTCCTGGTTTTCGGATGATTCCGTGCTGTGTGATGCCGTTCATGGCAACCACGACCGGCTCATCGAATCGGAGGTGGCGGACCGTCCCGATCTCTTCCATCGCTTCGCACTTGGCCAACCAGTCCCAATCCACGAACCCCTCGCCCATCTCCTGGTTCACCGTGAAGTATCCGATGTTCAGTGAGGTAAGGTTCTGGAAGAAATGAGTCCCCTGCGAAGGGGTCACTCGGAAGTCCTTGAAGCCGGCCTCGACGATCACCTGGGCTCCGGAGATATCACCCCATCGGACCGGGATCCCCAACCAAGCGTGGGTGGAGCCCCAGCGCCCGACCCCGATCAGCACATAGGGACGTTTCTCCTCGGTCAGCCGTCGGTTGAACTGAGACACGGCGACGGCGCACTCCTGGCTCTGGGCCCTCTCAAAACGGTTCTTGTCCACTACGACCAGGTCGAAGATCTCGTCCAGATGACCGTGTCCGAGGGCCGACGGGCTTTCACAGATAAGGCCCTCCGGCGAGACCTCTTCGGTCTCGATCGCATCCAACTCCCGGTTTGAGGAGAGGGGGCGAAGCTGTAAGAAGGCGAACTCCTTGGGCTGGTCCGGAGGGTTGTTCAGGTTCACGGCGAACTCGATCTCCACCGGCGAGCTTGTCCCCGCGGCCCCCACATCCAGGAGATCACTCAAGATCTCGGCCAACGGAAACATGTCCAGCTTAAGAATGGGCGCCATGCTCACCAGGCGGATGCCGTCCCGGGAGAGGCCGTCATAAACCGTGTTGTTTTCCGGAGAGAACGTGGACCCGACCCATTCCAGTACACCGTGTTCTTCAGCCACGGCTAACGGCACCTGCACCAGGGGTCCACCGTCGCCGGGCCCCTGGGCCTCCTGCCCGGCCCCCGATCGTAGGGCCCAGAATTCCCTTTGCGAATTGCTGACCATGTCCTCAACGGTGGAGAATTCCACGTTGTGGCGTGGAAAGGACGGACAGAACCGAAAACACGGCGATCCCTCCACAACGGTCTTCCCCAACCCTAGAGCCACGGCGGCGATCCCGTCGCCCGAGGTCATAGGGGCGGTGGGGTAGTAGTTGTAGGAACGAGCCACACCGGAGAGGTCCGGATAGAAGAGGCTGTCCCGGTCCTGCCCAACCAACTGTTGGACGATGACCGCCATGGCCTCCTCTTCGAGTCGGTAAGGTGTGGCCGCGAGGAAGGTCTTGCTATGGCGTGAGAAGGTGGAGGCGTACACCGTCTTGATGGCCTGGATAAGCTCTTCCAACCGGACAGCCGGATCCGGATGGTCGTTGGAGAGCATCAGAGTTTCGAAGATGCCCGCGAAAGGTTGGTAGGGAGAATCCTCCAATAAGCTGGAGGAGCGAACAGCCAGCGGATGAGAATTAGCGAAGAGGAAAGACGCGAGCTGCTGCCGGGCCGACCAGGGGAATCTGGCGTCAGCGAAGCGTCTGGCCATTTCACCTTCGTCCTCGGACCTGAGGGACAGGGAGCGGAGTCCATTCCCATCCAGGAACTCGTTGAACACGTCCGTACCCAGGATCACCGCCGGTGGCACGAAAATCCGCACCCCCGGGAACCGGCCCTCCAACCCGAACCGATCCACTAGGCGGGTGGCAAAAGCCAACCCCCGCCCCTTTCCACCGATGGAGCCCCCCCCGATCCTCATGATCCCGCCGGCATAGGAGAGAACCTCGGGGTCGTAGTCCGCCACCGTGCTTCGGCTCCGTTCCCGTCGATAGGCGCCGATGGAGCTGATCAGATCCTGCCGGAGCTCTTCGAAGGAGGGATAGTCCGATACCTGCCTGGGTCTCAGTCGGTAGGCGAGGGCAAACTCTCCCCTTGCACGAAGCCAACTGGAGAAGTCATGCCTGGAGCCATGGTAGCCTACGCTTTCCACCGGGACTGTCTCGAGTTTTTCCAGTAGGGAGCGGAGGTCACTCGCCCGATCCACCTCTTCCCCGTTGTCGTTCATCCGGAAAACGAAGTCACCGAAGAAGGAATGGTCCTTAAGATACTGGCGGATCTCGTCCAGCATTTCCGGGGACCCCTTCAGAAGGAAACCCGACGCCACTCCCTCTGCCGGCTCCCTGAACTTGGGATTGCTGGACTGGAGAAGGATCGGGATGTCCGGCCGGGCTTCCTTGATCCGCTGGGCCAGGTCCAATCCCGCCGACGGAGAGCTCTCATCTGGTCTTCATGGGGAATTGGACATCCGAGATGACCCCCATGACGTTGGCCTGAAAAGTGGTGAAATACTCGATGGCTTCCTGGAAGGATGTGGCCAGGAGGATCTTCGGTCGGGCCCGCATCCTCAAGAGACGTTGGTAGAGGTTTACTCCCTCGGAAAAAACGCTTTGGGAGAGCTTCATCACCTCAGAGTAGATGACCGGAAGGAAAGAGGAGTAGAACCGCACACTGTCTTCCACCACCAGGAGGACAGGGACCCCCAAGGTGGAGTCGGACTCCACGTTCACGCTGTCTTCCCAGAGTTTTACCATGGCTAAGAGGACCCTGGCGTCCCCCTGCCAGATAAAGACCTGCTCCAGGTCAGTGAATCCGTAACGGCCCTCGAAATCCTTGAGTTCCCTGTGGTCGTAAGCAAGAACGAGGACGGGAAGGTCCAGTCCAACGTCCCGGACCTGCCGTGCGAGCTGGACGGCGTTCATGTCCCCTAGCTGAAGGCTGGTAATGATGACGTCGAAATGCTGCTTCCGTGCCAGTTCCAGCGCCTCGGCTCCGCTAGGGACACGAGTCAGGTTGGGTGCTTGGCTGAGGTTCAGATCCAGGAACTTGGTGAGAATGAGCTCATTGAGCTGGCCATCCTCCGACATGATGAAGGACTCGTAGAGGCTCGACACGAAGAGGATGTTCTGGACCCTGAATCGCATGAGGTCCTGGAGGCTCCCTGCGCGGCCGCTATTTCCTTCGATGAAGTCGGAACGGGTGGGGACGGCCATGGTTCTCCTGGGCTGACAGATGAGACTGGGCGAGGAATACTGCGCCGGGGGAACTTCAGTCAAAGCTAACAGGGGGGCACGCCTAGGCGCGCCCCCCCTTTGGTACTCGTAAACCCCCGGAACCCCTACCCGGGGTCGGTCACAGAATCAGACCACACCCTGGTCCAGCATGGCGTCGGCGACCTTCAGGAAGCCGGCGATGTTGGCGCCGTGGATGTAGTTTCCGGGCTTTCCATACGCCTCGGCAGCTTCCAGACACTGGGTGTGGATGCTGGTCATGATCCCCTTGAGGCGGTTGTCCACCTCTTCCCGGGTCCAGGAGAGCCGCAGGGAGTTCTGGGACATCTCCAGACCGGAGACGGCCACGCCACCGGCGTTGGCGGCCTTGCCCAGGCCGTAGAGGACGTTGTTTTCCATGAAGATGTCGACGCCGGCGGGAACTGTCGGCATGTTGGCGCCCTCGGAGATCACATAGACGCCCTGGTTCACCAGGTTCTGAGCGTCCACGGCATTGACCTCATTCTGGGTAGCGCTGGGGAAGGCGCAGTCGGCTTTGTGATCCCAGAGCGGGTTGTGGTCGAGGTTCGGATCCAGCGGGGTGTAGACGGCGCTCGGATACTTCTCGGCGTACTCGCTGATTCGGCCCCGACGATTGTTCTTGAGGTCCATCACGAAGGCCAGCTTGTCACGATCGACACCTTCATCGTCGAAGACGTATCCGCCGGAGTCGGAGAAAGTGACGACCTTACCACCCAGGTCCAGGACCTTCTCGGCTGTGTACTGGGCCACGTTCCCGGAACCGGACACGATGCAGGTCTTGCCTTCGAGGGACTCCCCGCGGGTAGCCAGCATCTCGGCGGCGAAGTAGACAGCGCCGTATCCCGTTGCTTCCGGACGAATGAGGGATCCACCCCAGTTCAGGCCCTTACCGGTGAGCACACCGGTGAACTCGTTGCGGAGCTTCTTGTACTGACCGAAGAGGAAGCCCACCTCACGGCCACCCACGCCGATGTCCCCAGCGGGGACGTCAGTGTCAGGGCCGATATGCCGGAAGAGCTCGCTCATGAAGCTCTGTGTGAAGCGCATGACCTCGATGTCGCTCTTGCCCTTGGGATCGAAGTCGGATCCACCCTTACCGCCCCCCATGGGAAGGGTGGTAAGACCGTTCTTGAACACCTGCTCGAAGGCCAGGAACTTCAGGATCCCCAGGTTCACGGAGGGATGGAAGCGCAGGCCACCTTTATAGGGGCCGATGGCGCTGTTCATCTCGATCCGGAACCCACGATTGACCTGCACGTCACCCTGATCGTCCACCCAGGGCACCCGGAAGAGGATCACCCGTTCGGGCTCGATGATCCGCTCCAGTACCTTCATTTTCCGGTAGATGGGGTGCTTGTCATACACGATCTGGATGGAATCGGCGACTTCCTCGACAGCCTGGTGGAACTCGGGTTGCGCCGGGTCTTTCGCCTTCACCATCTCCATCACCTTGCCAACGTACTCGCTCATGCTCGTCTCCCTATGCGGAGGTCACGCCCCCGGGTGATCCACAGCGGCGTTTGGGTTGATTTCCCTTCAGAAAAAAAAGAAAGCCGATTCCCCCGTCCTGAAGCGGGAGAACCGGGAATATCCTGGGTGGAAGCTCGGTGCGAGGAGCCCCAATAAAGAGGAAGGAGGGGGAGGTGCAACGGGGCCGAACGGGTCGGATTCCCTTTCCCCCCTCGAGGTCGGTTCGTCCCCCTGGGGGGGACGCGATGGCTCGTCGGTCGTCCATCGGGAGAGGGCCCCGGAAGCCGGGACCGCTCCTCTTCTCTATGTCGTTTCCTCTCAATGCCCCTTACCGCGATCCCCGGGCATTCGATTCGCCCCCAACGTCTCAGAGCCTGGATTGTACGGGATCACCCAATCCCGG
>JABDNZ010000522.1 GCA_013043565.1 Gemmatimonadota bacterium
CTCCCGGGGCCCTGGAGCGGGCCGCCTACGAGCTGGCCGAAGACGCCTGGGGAGAAAACGTCCGGTATCTGGAGGTCCGGTATTCACCCGTTCTCCACTCCGGAGGGGGGATGTCCCTGGCCGAAGCCGTGGCCGCTCCCCTCCAGGGGCTGACCCGAGCCGAGGATGACTTCGGGATCCGAACCGGCCTGATCATCTGCGGAATCAGGAGTATGGAGCCTTCGGTGTCGCTCCGTATGGCGGAAACAGCCGTGGAATTCATGGATCAGGGCGTGGTGGCCTTCGACCTGGCCGGTGCGGAAGCCGGGAACCCCGCACGGGATCACAAGAAGGCTTTCCAATACGCCGCCGACCACAACCTCGGCATTACCGTCCACGCCGGTGAGGCCGACGGAGCCGGATCCATCGCCCAGGCCCTCCACGAGTGCCATGCCCGCCGCCTCGGCCACGGCACCCGACTCATGGAAGACCCGGTCCTCGAGGCTTACGTAAACGACTTTCGGGTGCCCCTGGAGGTCTGCCTGACATCGAATGTCCAGACCCGAGTGGTCCCGTCGGTGGCCGACCATCCAATTCGACGGTACTTCGATGCCGGCCTGGTTGTGACGCTCAGCACCGACAACCGCCTCTTCTCCGCCACCACCCTGACCGATGAATATTGGCTGGCCCACCAGGAGCTGGATTTCGGTTTGGACGAGCTGAAGGAGGTCTCGCTGTTGGGCTTTCAGTCCGCCTTCCTCCCCTATGAGGCCAAGGTGAACCTCCTGGAGGAGGTGGAGGCGGAGCTGGAAGGGATCAAAGGCATCCAAAAGGACTAGCCCCGCTCCCCGGCAAACCCGGGCCTCGAGGATCAAACCCCCAACACCATCACCCACGAGAAATAAAACGGCAGAACCCAGGTCCAGAAAAGACGAACCCCCGCCCGGCTGAAGCCGGACGGGGGTCGTTTTGTTGCTGCACCCTGGCCAGGCCAGGGTGGTTAGGGTTTAGAGAACACCGATGGCAGACACCAGCAGGGCGTCACCGCTCACGCCGACTGCATGGTACGTGGCTGCCGGGTTGGCCGTCTGGAGCATTCCGCACTGAGAGGTCAGTGCCGGCCGGGCGATTCCATAGGTCCAGAAGCGGTTGAGACCGTTGTCCGTGAGGACCGGGGCCCCGAAGGCGCCGCAGATGACCAGGGCGCCTGTGCCCGGAGGTACTGGAGCATCGTTCAGCACCAGGACGACCGCATCAAAGAACGGATCTTCGATGGAGGTCGAAGCAGTGTGCTCAGCCGAGAACGCCGTGGCACCGTTCTGCATGGTCTTCCAGAAATCGATGTCCGGCACGTTCGCGTAGTCCCACGGTGCCGCTGTGGAATCGCTGAACTGGAGCACGTTGAAGAGGATCGGAGCTGCGCCGCCGCTCAGGTTTCCACCAGCATCTTCGAAGCTGATGGGCGTGAGGCTGACCGGCAGCCTGCCTGCGTCCGTGCCACCCACGTTGAAGTCGGTGAGCGTGACCGGCAGAGCGTCAGCCGCGGCACAGGTCGGATAAGGTACACCCGCCGCGACGCAGGTGAAGTCGATACGACCGAACAGGCTCGGGACCTGAACGTTGACACCGGTGATGGCCGTGCTGAAGGCCCCGGCATCGTACGGATCCAGGCCGTCCCAACGGGTGCCGACACCAAAGTCGTACTGGAGGCTACCGGAGGTTGCGACAACCGGATAGTCCATGGTGAAGGACGCCGTGATGACCTCCAGGTCGTCCGAACCGAAGATGACGAAGTCGGCCGGCGTACCCGGGGCATAGAACGTGGCTGCGAAGGTGGCGAACGTGATGGTCGGAGCCACCGCGTCGTCGGTCAGCCAGTTCCGGACGAACGGAGCTGAAGAGTTACCCGCACGGTCGGTAACGATACCCGTGTAGGAATAGTATCCCGGGAGCGGGAAAGCACCGTGGAAAGCCATCTCGGCTGCAAGCCCGGCTGCGGTAGAAGTCCGGACGTAGTTGTCGGACAGCGGCAGGGCCATGAAGCTCGTGCCGAGGGCAGCGAACGGAGCAGTGATCTGATCGATGGCGTTGAACGTACCCGTCTGGCGAGTGATGGTCTGCATGGCCGGGTACCCGACAACAGCGTTCTGGTTGAAGCCGGAACGCATGTCCAGACCCTCAAGACCCCATGTATCCGGGCCTACGAGGTACGGCGCACCATCGGCGATGTTGAAGATGGTGGTGTTCGCCGTGGCCGCCACGGCCAGGTCGCCCCTGGTCCCAGTGATAGCCGGGGTCACGCCAACGGCGCTGCCCTGCCACCTGGCGAGCGGTGCGAACCAGTCCACACCGAACCAGTTGGACACGAGGGAGAAGCCAACGTTACCCAGGAGGTCGGCAGCCGTTGCGCAAAGCTTGAAGCCGTCCGGGGTTCCGTCGCTGGCGATGGTCTCCACGAGATCGGCACCCGTGACGATCACCTCAGAGGCGTTGGTGCAGATGCCCAGGGGGAAGCCGACCGAGTTCGAGCCGTCCCACTTCCAGGCCGTGACGGTGGCAGCATCGACGCCAGTACCGCCGGCGTCGGACGAGCTGATATCACCAGCGAACGCGTAGGGGCCGTTCACCCACGGCTCATCGAATGCCTCGTTGAAGGCGACAGCGAGTCCGCCACCGAGGGTTTGTACGACCTGGCCGTCAGTTTCGACGATAGGCGCGAAGTTGTCGACGTAGACCGTGAACGGGTTCGCTGCCACGGGTACCGGCGGGAGCAGGAACCAGCGCTGCTCGGACATTCCCATGGCGTCGTTCAGCATGAACGGAGCGCCCAGGGCCGAGAAACCGTTGAGAGGATAGGTGACTACGCTGCCGTCCGGCCCGGCAATAGGCATCGGGGGCAGGTAGTTTACTACGGTCATGGCATCGGGGATCACCGTACCCTGTGTGCCGGCACAGTTGTAGTTGTTGGTGATGACAAGACCGGTTGTCGGAGTACCAGCCGGAGCGCCGGTGACGGTGCAGCCGGCGGTTCCGACGTCGAGCCAGGTAGAGGACGTCGGCACCATGGTGCTGTAGGAGAGGTAGATGGGCCCGGTGAACGTTGCGTTCCCGGTGTACCAAGTGTTGGCTCCCACCACCACACTGGGATCATCCGTGTCCGGTGTAAGCATCGGGGCACCCAACATCAGGGCATCCACGTTGTTCATGACCACCGGAACCTCGTTGGACGGGATCGGTGCCGTGGCATCGACCTCGAAGAGGTTGGCGGAAATGAATGCACCGCCGTTGAAAATCACCGGCACGTAGAGGTCGCCTTCCATCCGCACTTGCGTCGTCGGGACGCTGAGCGTGATGACCTCTTCCTCACCCACAGCCTCGGCCGGAGCCGGGGGTGCGGCGAAGGTCTGGGAAGCCACGACAACGTCGTCGATCAGGACGTCGACATGATCCAGGTCTCTGTCACCGCGGGTCACGTTGAGGGTGATCTCGATCTGGCCGGCCACGTTGGTCAGGACCACCGGCACGCCGGCGCCCGTCGTGATGGACTGGATCGAAAGCTTGGCAGGCTCAACCGGGCCGGCTCCAGCGAAGTTCACTACGGCGTTCTCGCCCTCGTCGAGGTCTTCGTTCTTCGTCACGACGTCGAAGGTGGTCTCGGCGGGCGGAGTGATGGTGACGGTGTAAGCGCCAGGCAGCAGGTTGTTGAACGCGTATGCGCCGCCGGGGCCAGTCTCGGTGTCGGCCGTGGCAGCACCCGTGAGGGCGACCATGATTCCGGCAGTACCGACGTTGTCGACGGTGACCGCACCGGTGATGGAGCCGAACTGCTGGGCCTCACCAGGGAAGGAAGCACTCTGGGTCTCACCCACGCCGACCGTGACGCTGGCCGTGTTGGAGGCGAACGTCACACCCGCGATCACCGGAATGGCGACCGTGTAGGTACCAGCCCGGAGACCTGTGGCGAAGTACTCACCACCAGCGTTCGTCGAGTAGCTGTTGTTCACGCTCTCGGGACCGCCAGTAACCGTGACGGCCACACCAGCGAGCGGAGCGCCGCTAGCGCTAACGACACCAGTGATGGTGGAGGTCTTGATGTAGGAGCCAGGGAAGTCCACCGTCTGCGTCTCACCATTCGTGGTGATCGTGGTGGCTCTGGAAGTCTGGCCCCAGGAAACATCTGGGTGCGACGAAGGATCAATGGATACCCCGTAGCTGCCGGCCGGCACGTTGGTAAACGTGTAGGTGCCGCCAGCACCGGTGGTAGCAGACTGATCCACGGCTCCAACCAGCGTAACCGCAACGCCGGCCAGACCCGTGCCGTCAGCGGAGACCGTACCAGTCACGGTCCCGATGATGATGGGGTCTACTACGGGGTCACTGTCCTCGTCACAGGCGGTCAGCGGCATTGCCACCAACGCTGCCATGAGGAGATACCGAAGGTGCTTCATGGTGTGTTCCGTCCATTTCTGGAGGTTACGAAGTGCCCGCTGGCTGCCGACCTCTCTCGAGCCTCGAACTCGCCAACCCCGGCTTCCTGCCAGGGCCCCCATAGGGGCGGGAGATTCCGGTGGGGATGTGGTGCAATTACAGTGCCATATATTCAGATAACGCAAGCCTTTGTCATCAAAGAACTTACGTCATCTGTAAAGACCCTCGTATTTTACAGTTTTCTGACACACCCTCAGATTTCTGAGGGTAGTCGAGAAATCAGCTGAAAAACCTTATCAGCACGGCAGATCCGGGTCCTGCTGCAGGAACTCCTCGGCCATGTCCACAAACTCCCGAGTCCCCAGGAAGAGGGGAGTCCGCTGGTGGAGTTCCGTCGGGATAATATCCAAGATGTCCCTCTCCCCGTCCGACGCCCGGCCCCCGGCCTGTTCGCAAACCAACGCGATGGGAGCCGCTTCGTAGAGAAGCCGGAGTTTTCCTTCGGGACTGTTGTCGTCCCTGGGGTACATGAAGATCCCTCCCTTCAGGAGGGTCCTGTGGAAGTCCGCCACCAAAGAACCGATGTACCGGGAACGGAACGGCTGCATCTCCTTGTCACCCATCCCCTTGAGGCACGCGACCATCCGTTGTTGGCCCAGGGCCCATTTCTGGAAATACGCCTCGTTGACCGAATAGTACCGCTGGGGGGGGTTGGGGAGGCGGATGTTCTTGTGGCTGAGGAGGAACTCCCCGATGGACGGATCCAGTGTGAACCCGTGGACGCCTGTCCCGCTGGAATAGACCAACATGGTGGAGGAGCCATAAAGGACGTACCCTCCGGCCACCATCATCCGACCGGGTTGGAGGCAATCCTGGAGCGTGCCCCGTTCCCCACTGGAGATCTTTCGATAGATGGAGAAGATCGTCCCGATGGAAACGTTCACATCGATGTTCGAGGAGCCATCGAGGGGATCGAAGACCAGTACGTAATCACCCACCGGGAAGTCTTCGGGGATTGGGATGAGGCCCTCCTCCTCCTCGGACACCATACAACACAGGGTCCCGCTGTGATCCATGGATTTGTAGATCACTTCCTGAGCGAACTCATCCAGCTTCTCCACCTGCTCGCCCTGGACGTTCTCTCGGCCGACCTTGCCGAGAATGTCCACAAGCCCGGCCTTCGCCACCTCCCTTTGGATCAGCTTTGCCGCCAGCGCCAGGTCGGTGAGGATGTTACTGAGGGCCCCCGTGGCCTCAGGATACTTCCGCTCCTCCTCCATGATGTGCCGATCGATGGTTACGACAGCACTGTCAGCCATAGCCGTTCGCTCTCCCCAAAGGCGAAGAAACCGAGCTCTCCCAACCGCATCGAGAGTTCAACCCGTCATCCTATCTGATTTTATCCCTCCCTGGACAGCGGAAGCAACAGGACCGTCGCCTATTGGAGCTGGGGCGACACGGAATAGGTCCCGTTTTTTTTGCCGCGGACGGTTACCGTGCCATGGATGTCGGTCCGGAAGATCCGCGCCCCCGCCTCCGAGAGGCGGGCCAGGACCTCAGGATGGGGGTGCCCGAATCGATTCCGTCGACCCGCAGAGATCAGGGCCACCCCGGGATCCGTTCGATCGACGAGCTCCGTGGAGGTGGAGGTGGCGCTCCCGTGGTGCCCCACCTTGAGCACGTGGATCCGGGCAGATAGGAGCCTGGGCAGGAACCGGATCTCCTCCTCCGCCGGGGCGTCCCCGGTAAGCAACATCGAGAACTCACCATACCGGACCTCCAGGACCAAAGAGGACGCGTTCGCCCCCTCTCCCCCGTGTCCACCATCCGGATTCTCCGGGGCCAGCACTCGAACGGCGACTCCATCCAGGTGAATGGAATCCCCGACTTGGGCCACATGCCATGGGAGGCCTCGATCACTGGCCGAGCCCAGGGCCGAAAGGAAGGCTTCGGTCCCTGCCGGCACCCCCGGGTCCAGGACGCCCGCGACGGGGAACCCCTGGAGCACCGCCGCAGCCCCCCCCACATGGTCCATGTCGGGGTGAGTCAGGATCATGAGGTCCAGCCGCTTCACCCCCCGCCGCCGAAGGAAAGGCAGGATCGTCCTTTCCCCGGCGTCAAAACTCCGCGTCTTCGGGCCGGTGTCCACCATGATCCACCTCCCGGCAGGGGACCTCAAAAGAGTTGCATCACCCTGCCCCACATCCAGAACCACCACTTCGATTTCCCCATTTCCCAGGAGGCCCAGGGCCGGGGGTCCCAACAGGAAACCGCCGAAGAGGAC
>JABDNZ010000525.1 GCA_013043565.1 Gemmatimonadota bacterium
CTCCTCCGCCTGGGGGAATGTGGAGACGGCGCTTACGGACCTTCGAACTGCTGCCACCCACCCGGGTGAGATCTCTGGGCCAGCCGAATCCCTCGCCGACAGCCTCGAGGCACAAATGGGGGGGTAGCTTCATGGGTTCTCGCATCTGCTCTTCTGCTGGCAGGGCATTCTGAAGTCGATCCGGATCGGGCCAAGCTCCTATATCGACAAGCACTGGACCAGCAGGCTGAGCTGAATCTGGATAGCACCCTGGTTCTCCTCAGGGCGGCCCGTGATGCGGATCCGTCAAACCTCGCCATCCACCTGGAATACATTGCCCAGCACGAAAGGTGGACCCCGGCGTCCCATATGGGGATGCGGAGGGAATACGCTGAGCTTCCGGATTCTCCGGAAATCGTTTGCCTTCGAGCGTATTTGATGGCCCATCCTGACTACCCGGCGGCGGCGGCTCCGGCCCTTCTCGAGATGGAGGAGCGGGGAGAAGGCGCAGGATGCCCAACGGTCCTTCTGCCGGGCATCTTCCGGCAGATGCGCCCGTTCGAAGTGTGGGATCCGCGACGCCTGGAATACTACCAGAGAGCTCTCGTCATCGCCCCGGAGGTCAGGGGCCTTTGGACGAGGTACGCCGGGACGCTGGCCTCCTTGGGTCGCTTGCGCGATGCCGATGAAGTATTGGGTGAGGGGGCCGAAACTCTCTCCCACCCCTTGGAGAGGCTCCCCCTTCTCATGCGTCGTGCGGGAATGGCCTTTCTTCGTGGGGATACCAGCGCCGCTGTCGCCCTCCGTCAGGCCGTGGCCGCAGCGGTGGACCGGGATGGACGACCCGGCATTCGCCTGGCCTATCTCTACGAGTTGGATGGCCCCCTTGGGCGGTGGGAGGAACCAGCAGAGGATAGCTGGGCCCGTCCCGCCCGGCGACTTGCGGAGTTCTCCCAGGAACACTGGGCCTGGAACTATGAATGGCAGGCCAGATACGCTCTGGGAATGCGCTTGTCGGACCGGGGGGAACCGCTGCTGGCCGTCCAGGAACTTACCCGGGCCCTGGCAATCGCAGACAGCGTTGATGTGGCGAGTCTACAGGCCCAAAGCTATAACAAAAGGGGCCGTGCCCTGGGAAAATTGGGTCGTTGGGACGAGGCAGGGGAGGATCTGGTACGCTCCATCGATCACGCTGTTGCGTCAGAATCCCCTTACCGTATCGCAGAGGCTTGGCACAATCTCTATCAGATGCATCATGACGCGGGACATCTCCTGAAAGCGCTTGAGGCAGGGGACAGATTTCTCGAGGCGGCGGACCATCTCATCCACTCCTCTCTTCGTTGGGCAGCCCATCTCGCGGCGGGTGAGATCAGGTGGAAGCTGGGTTGGCATGCCGCAGCCAACGAGGCGTTCGCCCGGGCTGTCTCCGTGATTGATGACCATAGAGAGTGCCATAACTACGCGGGGGACTATTTCGAGCGGCAGGGTAATCTGGCCAAAGCAAAGGACTACTACGGCCGGGGCACACAGGCGTACGGAGGAGCGGCGGAATCTGTCCGACACCTGAATTGGGCTGGGATGGTAAGGGTTTATTTGGAACTAGGACAGGTGGACAGTGCCCGGGTTGCCGCCGCCGCCCACGACGAGAACCTCGCTGGAGAGCGGGCGATACCGCTGCTTCCGTGGATTCTATCTAGAGAAGGAAGGACGGAAGAGGGAATCAGAATTGCGTCGGCCTGGGCCCAAAGGAGAATGGAGGCTGGTAACATTGCCGGCGCGTCGATGGCGAACCTTCAGTTGGCAGAGCTGAATCTGGAAGCCGGGCATCTTGAAGCTGCCCATGCCGTCGCTCTTCTTGCCGATAGCTTTGCCATTACCGTCGACTTGGTGGACGAGTCCATTCAGGCGAACCGGCTAGTAGGTCTGGTATTGGCAGAGCTGGGGGACACGGCTGGAGCTCTTCGCACCCTCGAGGCTACCGCGGATCAGGCGGCCACCCTTGCCTCCGCCCGTACATCCCAACCCACTTTTCTCGCCTTGGCAGACTTTTTGGCATCGGTAGGTCGGACTGATGAGGCATTAGTTGCCTACGAGAAAGCAGCTGGACAGAACTTTGAGACCACCGCTGGCTTCTCACTGGATTTTGATCGGGTCCGGTACCGAGACCAACATCAGAGCCCATATGACGGCGCCGTTTTGGCACTCCTTCGTTCGCCCGAGAGAGAGGGCCGGATCCCTGAACTGGCCCCGTGGTCGCAGCGCCGGAAAGCTGGGGCCCTCCGGCTTGGTCGATCGGGGACCACTGAAGGTGATGTTTCGGATTCGACTCTCCCTTTCATGGAGGTCCAGTCCCGCCTCGATGACGATGATGCCCTGGTTGACTTCCAGGTGGTCGGGGATTCTGTCTGGGCCTTGGTGGTTCGAAAGGAGTTTTCTCTTCTCCGGAAACTCCCGGTCGCCACTGATAGCCTGGCAACGATGGTTCAGTCCCTGATCGGAGCATTCTCCCAGGCATATGGAGGTAGGATCGACCTGGCCAGGGCTTCTTTCGACGAAGCTCTTTCCAACAGACTGTATCAGGCCATTTGGTTCCCCTTCTCGGATGAGCTCGCTGGGGTACGTCGGGTGTTCCTCGTGCCGGACGGGGTCCTTCACCGGTTGCCTTTTGCAGCACTTATCAGGGCTTTTGAGCGTGAATCTGACGAGAGAGGGAGTCCTGGGCTCCAGGCGCCAAAGTTCCTTATAGATGAACACGAACTCATCTACCTCCCTTCCACGGGATTGCTACCGACTTCATCCCGTATGAGTTCTTTCCACCCTGGAGAAACCCGGGTTCTTGCTGTTGCTGGAAATGCTCCAGGGGCGGAGGATGAAATCGGGAGGATTGGTGAGGAGTGGGGTGAGGGCGGAGTCCACCAGCTCGCGGGAGAAGGGGCATCGGAATCGAGGGTAATCTCTGCAAGCGGGCAATACGAGATCCTCCATTTCGCAACCCATGCCGTGGCGGACGACCGCGATCCGCTCGCTTCCCACCTGAGATTCTCCCCTGACTCCGGATCGGATGGTCTTCTCCATCCTGTGGAGGTCTCTCGAATCCCCTTCGGCCGTCGGCTCGTGGTTTTGAGCGCTTGTGAAACCCAGGCCGGCCGGGTTTTCGGCGGAGAGGGCCTGATGGGCCTCTCCCGTGCCTTTCTTTCCGGCGGTGCCGAGGCAGTGGTTGCCTCTCAATGGCTTGTAGGGGGCCAGGCAAGTTATTTGATGGGAAACTTCTATGGCCACCTGTCCTCCGGAGATCCCCTCTCATCGGCCCTCCGGGCCGCCCAACTCGCCACCCGGGCTCAACCTGAGACCTCACACCCCTTCTTCTGGGCTGGATTCGTACTTCACATGGGTGGGCGGTGACCGAATAGGTCGTGTTTTAAGTCTGACCGCGACCAACTCCGTTTGGTGACGCCGAGCCTCGGTCTAAACCGGGGACGCCCGGGCCTGAATCCCTTTGGATCAACAGGCCGGTCAAAAGGGGGCCAGGTTGAGAAGCATTCCCCGTCCCATGTCACGTTTCCCTCTTCACACCGACTAGCTAGGAAAGACTCGAGAGAACTTTGACTGGAGGGTCCCGTGATTGGTGCGATCCGAAACCCGTCTTCATTCCTCATGCTCTTTCCTCTATTCCTCCTGTGTAGCTGTGATCAGGGACAGCCCACTCAACCGCTCGAGCCCGAACCAGCGTTCGAGATTTGGGATGCGGTACACGGTGGAGGCAACGAACACTTCTTCTGGCTTCCTCCCATGGTTTCGCCAGCTCCCACCTTTTCCGGTGTGTTCGACCCATTGGCGGACCCAACGGTGGAAGTTTCCAAGTGGGTGGTGGTGGAAGACGTCGGGAGCTGGATGTCTACGGGGGTCGGGTTCGCTCTTGGTACCGGCCTGGAGGTAAACGCTCCGGAAGAATGGTATGGGGCTGAGTGGTATGTGTTCGATGATCCCGTGGAGGACGACGACCTGTTCAGGGTGTCCGTGACCGCGTCCGGTCAGGAGTTGGGGTATGCCGACCTTCTCATTGTGGACAAGGTGACCGGGCGGCTCAAGAAGACGCTGGGGGATCAGTACATCCTGATGAGCGAGGACAACGGGAAGAAGTTTCTGAAGATCCGATTCAGGATCGAGGAAGGGGCAGTGAGTGGAATAACGATTGATGCCACAGCCCTGACTGGGAATAACCTTAGAATAGACCCCGGAATGGGCAGCCACTCAGCGGAGACACCAGTCACTTTGGATCTTCCCACTGGGACATACAATCTGGTGTCTGGAAACGGGGCTGTGACCTTCTCCGTGTCTGAAGCTGGGAGGGTTGATTACGCTTCTGGGCTGGACCTGGTGCTGGAGGGAAGAGGAACTCGCCATCTCACCGTTTTAGGTCATGAGATCACCATTGATGCCAGAGTCTTGAGTGGCTCGGGCTTTTTGATTTCAAGCATCGGATCGGCACCCCTTGACCAAATCACCTCATTCCGTCTTTTGCCGACCAGGCCGTTGCCGTCCGGTTACCAGCTTTCCGTCGTAAACGGTGCTGTAGTCTTCTCGGTATCCGAAACCGGAGAGATCGACTATGCCTCCGGTTTGGACCCCATCCTGACTGGACGCGGAACCCAGCAACTCACTCTTTTAGGTCATGAGATCACCATTGATGCCACCGCCCTGGGTGCTGGTAATTTCACAATTGCCAGTGTCGGATCGGCTCCGGCTACCGGTGTGACAGCCTTCCGGCTCCTTCCGAGCCAGCCGTTGCCCTCTGGATTCACCTTCCTTTTCGACGGATCCGAGTTCGTCTTTTCGGTCTCCGCTTTCGGAGGCTTGGACTATGACGCGTCTCTCGACAGCAAGTTGTTGGGTCGAGGCACGAGTTTTCTGACCGTCTTGGGAACCTGACCTTCCTCACAGTCAAACAGAGCTGGGCCGGATTGAAGACAGAATGGCGGCTCCTTTGGGAGCCGCCATTCATTTCTTCCCAGTCTACAATGTCACGATTCCTTCTTCCCCCCGACCAACTATAAAAGACCCCAGAAACCCGTTGACTGGAGGGTCCCGTGATTGGTGCGATCCGAAACCCGTCTTCATTCCTCATGCTCTTTCCTCTATTCCTCCTGTGTAGCTGTGATCAGGGAC
>JABDNZ010000527.1 GCA_013043565.1 Gemmatimonadota bacterium
GTCCTCACTATGACTCCCTCATAGGCCCGTCCCCGCGCAGGATTCATAGCGAGCTTGGTAAGCTAACTGTTACTAAATGCGGTTTCAAGGGCGGATCCTGGCAAAAAAACTCCCCCGGCCTGGGCGAAGCGGAGGCACCGTTTCTTGGCGAGTGACCAGCTCGCGAAACACCGTATGCCCAGTACCGAGGGAGGAGAGTTCGAAGTCTCACCAACAAAGTTAAAGTGACGACGCCACAGGGTGGTTGGGGTAAGGAAAGGACGGTGTCAGAGGGATGTCAGAATCGCGGGGCGGTCACAGTTGGAATCGGTAGCCAGCCTTGTGGACCGTCAGAATGTGCCGTGGGTGTGAGGGTTCCTCCTCGAGCTTCCGCCGGAGCTCGGACACGTGGGTGTCCACGGTCCTGCTGACCACCGCCGCTCGGTGCCCCCACACCTCCTGGAGGAGCTCCAGCCGACTCGCCACAGCCCCGCGCCGGCGGATAAGTGCCAGGAGCAAATCGAGTTCCTTGGGAGTCAGGCCCACCTCTTTCCCATCCCTCAGCACGGTGCGGGATCGGAGGTCGATGCTCACTGAACCGAACTCCTCGATCTCACCGTCCCCTTCATCACCGGCGCCTGGCGAGCCGTGGACTCTGCGTAGGATGGCCTCCACCCGGGCCAGGAGCTCCAGCACCCCGAACGGCTTTGTGACGTAATCGTCGGCGCCGAGGCGAAAACCCAGGACCTTGTCCGATTCCTCTCCCCGAGCCGTGAGGATGAGGACGGGAGTGAGGACCCCGGTCTTCCTGAGGTGCTGAAGTACCCGATACCCGTCCAGGTCCGGGAGCATGAGATCCAGGATGATGAGGTCGGGGCTCCACTCGTCCGTCTCCTTCAAGCCCGTTTCCCCGTTCTCGGCTACACGGACGTCGTAGCCCTCGATCTCCAGATTGTTCTGGAGCCCATAGGCCAGGTCAACGTTGTCTTCTACCACCAAAACGCGGGGCATCCGTCAGACCTCGGGTCAATCATCGGACCCCGCGTCCCTGGGAAAAGCGACAATGAACCGAGCCCCCCCGCTGACCGAGTCCTCCACCCGTACCGACCCCCCTTGCCGCCGGGCCAACTCCTTCACCACTGCCAGCCCGATCCCCGACCCGGCCACGCCCGAATCCCGGTCCCGTTCGAGCCGAGAGTACGGCGCGAAGATATCGGCTCGCTCGTCGGCCGGGATTCCCTTCCCCTCGTCCTCCACCAGGAGCTGGACCGTTCCCGCGGCACCCTTCCTGAGCCTCACGTCCACGATCTGGTTCGCCGGACCGTACTTAACGGCGTTCTCCAAAAGGTTCAGGAGGATCTGCCGGAAGGCTCCGGGATCCACCCAAGCCTCGAGGGCGTCGTCCAAAGAGGCTTCCACCCGGCATCCCTGGGCCTGGGCAAGGGGGCCGAAGCTCTCGAGCACCTCTGAGACCAGGGGAGCCAACGCGGTCTTCTGAAGGCTCAGGGCCACCTCGCCCCGCTGGGCCCGGGAGAAGTGAAGGACGTTATCCACCTGATGGGTGAGGCTCTGTGCCTCTTTCACGATGATCTCGAGAGAGCGCCGTTCTTCCTCTTCGCTACGGACCCTCCCGAGGAGGAGAGTTTCCCCGAACATGCGTATCTGGGCCAGGGGCGTTCGAAGCTGATGGGAGACGCTGGACACAAAATCGGTCCTCAGAAGGGAAAGCTCCTGCTCCCGGCGGAGCTGGAAGACGGCCACCAACACCATGGCGGATGTGAGGGCCAGGAGACCGAGGATGGTCGGTAGGCGGGACTTCGGTAACCCGCCGATCACCAGGCGGTCGATGGCGTCGGGATTGATATGGACCGCGCCCGTTAGGGCACCCAGCCAGGGTTCGACGGTGTCCTCCCCTCGAATCCCCACGGGGTATTGTGGGACAGACGAGTACACCGCTCTCCCGGAGGGGACGGAAACGGTGAATGAGAGAAGCTTGGATTGGTCGGCGGTACCCGTGAGGGCCGGCGGAAGAAGCGGCGTTCCCTTCGCCACCTGTTCCACTATGGCCTTAACCGGGACTAGATCGGTCTGGAATCCGAATGCGAACCGCTCCCCACTGGCGGGATCGGACATGATTCCATAGACCAGGATCCGTTCCTCCGATGGAAGACCATGAATCCTGATCCCGGCCGGCGGGGCCTTCTTCCCCTCCGACCCCGCGGTGGCCAACTCTTTGAGGAAAACTTTCAGCCACTCCTGGGCTTCGCCGACCGGCGGATCGTTACCGCGGAATTCCAACTTCCCTTTTCTGAAATCCATCCGAAACAAGAAATCGAACTCAGCGTCTGGAAAGGACCATATGAAATCGCCGAGGAGCTTCTCGAAGGACTTGAACGGGGGAAGGGGAGCATCGGGGTAGCTGGTTACGGCCTTATGGGAAGCGTCCAGCCCTTTCCTCAAAACCTCGTCGTAAAGATCCCGGCCAATGGCGGACGTGAGTAACCAAGCAGAGGAAAGGGCGTGGCCTTCCAGGGTTTCTTTGGCTATTCGCTCATGCGACCGGGTGGCGTCCCAAGCCTGGTACGCCATGACCCCGGCCAGGCCAAGGGTAAGGAAGAGGAGGGACACCACAATGGCCGAGCGAGACGGAACTCTTCGACGACGGCGGATCGGTACCATGATCAGAAGCTAATACGCCCCGCCGGTTGGGAGGATGAGGATTCGTCAGGGATTTGTCAGACTTGAAGGGTGCGAAACTGCGGGAGAACCCGAAGAATTGCCCCGCAACCGAAACCGGTCGCGAGGCGTCCCTCCTACCAGAGCTGACGTCCGGACTCGAACCGGAAACCTGCTGCTTACAAGGCAGCTGCTCTACCAATTGAGCTACGTCAGCGAGGCAATGAGCAAGAGTCTTCATGCTCAGGGCGCTGTAATAAGGATAGTAAGCGAAACGGAGAGTCGGTAGGCCCGAGGGGCCGGGGTCTGAAAGAGAACCTGACCGCCCAATCCTGTTGGCATCACAGGGTGCGGTCCCCAGGGGCCCGGCCGTGAAAGGCCGACCCGTTGGGGGGCCCGGCGCCATCGATCACTGGCCTCCAGGGGGAACGACTCCCTTGTTAGTTGGGATCATCCCTTCCCCGCCCGTAAACACAAGCCAGGCCGCCCCCGGTCTCCTGGCCGCCCGCCGGTTCCTCCTTTTTCCGCGCTTCCAGGCCGTCCCGCTCTCCCCGCCCCCTCTCCCCCTGAGTCCAGGGCTTCCCAGACTTGGGCCTCCAGTGCCCAGGGGATTTCGGAGTCTCGGGCCCAGCGGGCTGCGCCGGGGTAAGCTCCGGGGTAGGCTCCGGCTAACTTCCCTGGCGGTCGCCCTGGCTTCCCCTCGCTCCCCTGCCCTGCATCTCTTCCGCCATCCGCCTCCGGACTGAACCGCAGCCTTGGCGCGGGCGCTCCAAACAACGCCTTGCCCTTCGGCGTGAAGAACACGATCTGTTGGTTGGCATCGATACACACCGTCGCCCCTCCTTCGTGCACCGCCCGGTGATGCTTCCTGCACAGTAAGACCAGGTTCCTAAGGCTTGTCTCACCACCATCGGCCCAGTGCTTCACATGATGGGCGTCCGTGAACCGAAGCCCACACCCCGGAAACCGACATCCTCGGTCTCGTGCCTCCAGCGCCCTCCGGAGCGATGGGGACACGGTCCGTTTCCGACGACCCGCTTCCACGACTTGACCCTCAGGTCCATGACCGATTCTCACAACACCACAGTCACAGGCCATGCGCCGGGACGTTTCCGCGGAAACTCTCGTCCCGTCTTCCAACTCCGATTGGCCTGGCTCGACGTCGTCTCTCAGGGTCTCGGCCGCGACATGCAGCATCACCTGATATCGTTCGGCCCGAGAGCCACTGATGGGTACACTGTCTTGATCTTCATCTCCTCCGCTCTCGCCTTCTTCTGCCACTCCTTTCCCGAACCCTGCTGCCAGAGCCCGCTCGGCCAGGAGCCCCACAGCATCGGCCCTTCGTTGTTCGGGGCTGGTCTCGTCAAACTCCGACATCGGCTCCTTTCCGGTTTGGGTTCCGGTCCCACCACCTTCCTTCGGCGGTGCCTCTTCCCGATAGAGGGCATCAGTGGCTGCTTCCACAGCGCGCATGAACACTGCCCCGGCTTCTGGATCCAGACGACCCCGCACCATCACCATGCCGTCTTCATCTACATAGGCCGAGAACCGCCGGCTCCGGTACCGGATCTGTTCGGCCGTGATCTCACTCCTCCGGTCCAAACGCTTCCAGCCTCGGACCACCCGTTCCAGGTTGGCTGCTGAACCGGCACGGGCGAAGTCCAGAAGGGTGGTCTCGTTGTCTGGGGTGGCCACCCGGGTCAGGGCCCGAACCTTGGTGAATGAGAGTTCCCCGGTCCGAAGGGCCTCGGAGGTCTGGGGTAGCTCTTCCAGGGCCAGGGCGGTTCGGAGTCGTTCTCGGGCTGGGCCCAGCTTGATGCCGATCCTCCAGGCCAGCCACTCAGGGGTGGAAGAAAACCCTGTGTCTTTCCATCCATCGCGGTGATGGAACTCCACCAGGAGCTTCATGGCCTGATAGTGCAGGGCATCCGCCTGGAGATAGGTCTCGGCACACTGTTCGCCCAGAAGGAAGAGTTCGTCATCGGGGTCGGTCGCCGCGGGCCCGTCGTGCACCCGGAGCCCGTGATCTTCCGGGGCCCAGTCTTCTCGAACCGAAATCCTCTCTCGCAGCGCATACATGATCGTTCGTCCCTCCCCGTCCGTCATTTCCCAAGAGCTGTGATGGCATGGTGTTAAAGGAAATATACGGGGGGTGTTGGCGGACTCATTGCAGGCCATCTGACGACCAAAGAGGGGGTCGGAGGGCAACGGAAGAGGGTGGTGGCTGTGGGGTGGATCAGAGCCCGACCCACCGCCATCAAACGGCAAGCTAGCCTGCCATCCGAGATCACCTCAACACCGCCCCTCAAAAAGTCGTCCATGGCTGGATGGGACGTTCGCATGCATCGATGTGCGCCCGGGACCAAGTTCGGAGCAGGGGGGGGGAACTAGGCTACCGGGGAGCAGCGGGGAAGCCATACCGCCGGGGAACAGGGGAATCGGGAGCGACCAGCCCCACGGGCCCGTCGAGCCCGATCTTCCCGGATGTCCTCTTGGGTCCATTCTGGCACCCCTGCCAGAAGCGCCATCCCGGTGTCCCAACCGCACTCGTTACCTTCCAACCATGCCGACCACCCCCGCCCCACTTACCGTCCTTCGTGACGTCTTCGGCTTCGACACCTTCCGCCCTGGCCAAAAGGAGGTCATCGAGGCGGTCCTCGCCGGCCGCGACTGCATCGCGGTCATGCCCACTGGCGCCGGCAAGTCCCTCACCTACCAGCTCCCAGCCCGCATCTTGGAGGGCACCGTACTGGTCCTTTCGCCTCTCATCAGTCTCATGAAAGACCAGGTGGATGCCCTTCGGGAGTTGGGTTTCGGGGCCGCGGAAATCAACTCCACCTTGGAGTTGGAGGAGCGGCAGGCACGTCTTGCCGCGTTTCGCCGGGGCGAGTTCGAGCTCGTCTACCTGGCCCCGGAGGCTCTGGACGGTGGGCTGCGGGACTTCGTGGGAGGATGCCCCATCAGCCTTCTGGTAGTAGATGAAGCCCACTGCATCAGCCAGTGGGGACACGACTTTCGCCCCTCCTACCGGCGCCTGCAAGGCCTGAAGCACGACTTGGACGTGCCGGTGCTGGCCCTGACGGCAACAGCCACCAGGGCGGTGGCCCGGGATATCGTCACACAGCTCGGCATGAAGAAGCCCACCGGGTTCAAAGGGTCCTTTTTTCGACCGAACCTGAAAGTCCGCTGCCGTAAGAAGGGCACGGGAAACACCAGAAGGGAGATCCTCGCTCTCATTCGCCGCCGGGCGAGGGAAAGCGGGATCGTCTACTGCCTCAGCCGGCGGGGCGTGGAGCAGACGGCGGATTTCCTGAGGGCCAACGGAGTCCGGGCCCTTCCCTACCATGCGGGTCTCCCCGATGACGAACGGCATGCCGCTCAGGAGGCGTTTCAGCGCGACGATGCCGATGTCATCGTGGCCACCGTGGCTTTTGGGATGGGAATCGACAAGTCCAACGTTCGCTTTGTCATCCACAGGGATATGCCAAAGGACGTAGAGACGTGGTACCAGGAGATGGGGCGAGCCGGACGGGACGGAGTAGAGAGCGACTGCTCGCTTTTCTATTCCTGGGCCGACGTGAAGATGCACGAGCGGTTCCTCGATGAAATCGAAGACCCGGAGGTATGGCGGGCCAAACGTCAGACCACGGTAGCCCTCTTCAACCTCCTGGAGTCCGGGCGGTGCCGGCACCAGGCGATCCTACGTCACTTCCATGAGGAGATGGAGCCCTGCGGGGAGTCCTGCGACGTTTGCACCGGACTGACCGTGGCGGAGTTGGCAACCGAGACGGAGATGGGTACGGTGGAGACGGGCCGTCGGCGGCAAAAAAGACAGAGGTCATCGGCCCTGGGCCTGGAGGTGGATCCGGCAGGCCAGGCCGTGTTCGCGTCCCTCCGGTCCCTACGAAAGGAGCTGGCCGACGCACAGCGGGTGCCGGCATACATCGTGTTCAGTGACAAGGTCCTGTGGGAGCTCGCCTCCCGGAAGCCTACCACCCGAGAGGAGATGTTGGACGTTCCCGGGGTGGGACCCGCCAAACTGGAGCGGTACGGGCCGGCCTTCTTAAAGCTCCTCAACGGCCTCGAAAATGGGCCCCCCTGAGGGTCGCCCCCCTACTTGACCACCTTCCAGCGAGTTCCCTCCGCCGAGTCCTCCAACATCACCCCTCGGTCCGCCAGCCCATCCCTGATGGCGTCAGCCGCCGCAAAGTCCCGAGCCGCACGGGCCTCTTCCCGGAGGCGGATCTGCTCTTCGATCCACTCCTCCGTCGTGTCATCCACGACCCGGGCTTCCCGAGCCAACTCGAGCAGCCCCAGCACCTCGTCCATGCTGTGGAAGGCTTCCAGGGCAGATTCACGATCGGAGGCTGGTATGGGCTGACCGACCTTGTCGAGCTCTGCGTTCGCCTCATTCAGGAAGATGAAGACAGCCGCGAGAGCCTCGGAGGAGTTCAGATCGTCGTCCATCCCCTCCCGGAACCGGTCCAGCCCTTCACGGGCCAGCTTCGGAAGTCGGGTGGAGGGAGCGCCCTCTCCAACGGCCAGTTGGGAAAGGCGCGCTTCAAAATCAAGCAGGCGCTGAACCGCTTTCGCAGAGCCCTCCAACCCCTCCATGGTGAAGTTGAGCTCTCGCCGGTATTGGGCGGAGAGGAGTTGATGGCGAATGGCCGCAGGCTCGTATCCCTTCGCGACGAGCTCCCCCACCGAGACGGTGTTCCCGATGGACTTGGACATCTTCTCCCCCTCGAGGCGAAGATGTTTGACATGGAGCCAGTACCGGACGAAGGGTTTTCCTGTCGCCCCTTCGGACTGGGCGATCTCGTCCTCGTGGTGGGGGAAGATCAGATCCTCACCCCCGAGATGAATGTCCAGGGTCTCCCCGAGCTCGGCGATGCTCATGACGGAGCACTCCAGGTGCCATCCGGGTCGCCCCCGTCCCCACGGTGAGTCCCACGCTGCCCCGGCTTCTTCGTCCTCGGGTTTTGCGGCCTTCCAGAGAGCAAAATCCCGGACGTCCTCCTTGGCATAGGAGTCCATGGACACCCGGGTCCCGGGCTTGATGGCGTCAGGGTCCACCCTGGACAGTCTTCCGTACTCCGGAAAGGCAGCGATGGAGAAGTAGACCGAGCCATCCTCGGCCTGGTACGCGAGGCCCTTCTTTTCGAGACGACCGACGAACTCCACCATGGCCTCGACGTAATCGGTAGCCTTGGGATACAGGTCCGCCGGCCGGATACCCAAGACCTCGCAGTCGGCCAGAAAAGCTTCGCCGTAGGGTGTCGTGAATTCCCGGATCGTGATCCCCTTCGCCAGAGCCCCGTTGATGACCTTGTCGTCGACGTCCGTCAGGTTGTTCACGAACCTGACGTCGTACCCACTCCACTCCAGATATCGGTGGAGGAGATCGAAGGCCATGAAGGAGCGGAAGTTCCCGACGTGGGGATAGTCGTAGATCGTGGGGCCGCACCCGTATATCAGGGCCTTCCCCGCGACCAGGGGTTCGAACTCCTCCAGCTTCCTGGAAAGGGTGTTGTAGAGTTTCAGCGTCATCGGAAAAGGACCCGGATTTCCGTCACGGTCCACCGGTCGTCAGCATTGAGGAAGGCTACGAAGAGGGTGAAGATAACAGGTTCGGAAAGCCCGGGGGAACTGGTTCTCCAGGTGATCTCCGCGAAGCCCCTCTCCGCCGGTTCCCCGGATAGGGAAACCCGGGTGACACTGGTCTCGCCCGTCCCATAACGCCCGAGAAAAGACGAGATGGCGGCCCGGGCCTGTCGCGGACGGATTTTGATGTGCTCCTCGTCCGGTAAGTGAAGGAGGATTCCTCCCTCGGCCAGGAGATCCTCCAGCAGGCCGACGGTTTCTTCCGACCATGCGCTGGCAACCTTCTCGGCCTCCAACTCCAGCACCGATTGGGGTGCGGGATAGACAAGCAAACCAGTCAGAGCCATCAAAAGCAGCTTCATGGCCTTCTACTTGGAATGAGAGGTTTCTCCTCGCCTGCAGCATATCTCCGGAAGAACTCCCTAACCGCCGCCGCTAGAGCCGTCGCGGCGCTATCCTGGAACGACTCCTCCGACACCAAAGCTTCCTCCTCCGGGTTGGTGAGGAAGCCGACCTCCACCAAGACCGCCGGCATGAGCGCGTTTGTGATCACCGCCAAGGGGCCCTGCTTGACCCCTCGATTTGGGCCGGGATGGAAGTTCTGAAGTTGGGTCTGTACCAGCTCAGCCAACAGAGCAGACCAGTGTTGATGATCCAGGTTCCTCAGCTCGGAAAGGATGAAGCTCAGGTCAGACCCGTCGAGCGACTCTTCACCCAGCTCTTCAAACTCCTGTGCGGCGTTCTCCAGTGCGGCGACCCGACGTTCGTGCTCGGTCCGGGCTTCGGAAAGGAAGAACGTCTCATACCCGCGGACAGATCGGGAATTGGGCACACCGTTCGCATGGATGGAGATGAATACGCCGGGATGGTCGCCCTTCCAGGCCGTCGCCAGCTCTCCTCGTTGCCAGATCGGGATCAGGGTGTCGGTATCCCGGGTCAGGTAGACCTCCAGGTGCGGGTCCGCCTCCAGCTTTTGGGCAAGGGCCCTGCCGATGGACAGCGCCACATCCTTCTCGAGTGTGCCTCCCCGCCCCCGAGTCCCCGAATCTCGGCCCCCGTGGCCCGGATCGATGACGACGACGCGGACTGGATCGAGAGGCACCCCTCCCGCCAGGCCGGAGTCGGAAACGGTCAGGATGCGGGTGTCCGGGTCGTACCTGAAACTGTTTGGCAGTTTCCAGGGGAGGATGTCGATCAGGACCTGTAGCGGAAGGAAAAGACGCCCGGAAGAACGATAGGGTGCCTCTGCAAGGTGAACGCCCTGACCGTCCCACGACATGAACGGGCTGTCGGGGTTGATCACGACCCTGGGGGCCCCTCCCTTCCAGCTGGCTACGGTACGGCCATCAGACTCCGTGAGGGTCCACCCGAGGCGGGCCATATCCTGAACGGGCACGGCCGGGAATCCCCGATCCGTCACAATGCCCAGCTGGGGATCGAGGGTTCCATCCGAGATCTCTACCCGGACCGAGACCGCCTCCTGGTGTGACTGCAACTGGGTTGGGAACAGGAGAAGGAGCCCGCAGGCCAAGAGTCCACGTCGCAAGATCAGGAACTGGAACATTCTTCGAGGACTGAGTTTCATCGGTAGGGATCCATCGCTCTTCGTGCCTCGTCTTCCTGCGCCTTCCTCTTCAGTTTTTCCCTCTTGTCATAGGTTTTCCGTCCACGAGCCAAGGCCAGGGTCAGCTTTGCGTACCCTTTGCGGAAGTAGATGTCCAAGGGAATCAACGTGAGGCCTTTTTCCTCCACCTTCCCGATCAGGCGACGGATTTCGTGCCGATTGAGAAGGAGTTTTCTGGGTCGTAGCGGATCCTCGTTGTAACGGTTGGCTTGCTCGTAGGGCGAGATGTGGAGGCTGTGGATCCATACTTCACCCCCCTCCACTCGAGCATAGGCATCCTGGAACCCTACTTTGCCCTCCCGAAGGGACTTCGCTTCCGGGCCCTTCAAGACCAATCCGGCCTCGAAGGTCTCCAAAACCTCGTACTCGTGGCGAGCCTTTCGGTTCGTGGCCACCACTTTCTTCTTCGGGGAGGAATCAGCCATTGACCGGAGGAACGGGATTCGAGGCATGGAGTCGACGGGTACGACTCATCGTATAAACCTGGGCAACCTCACCACCAAGAATAAACACTATGGCGCTGTTATAGATCCAGAAGAACAGGACCGCCGCGCTGGCCAGGCCGCCATAGATCGTGGTGTAGTCTGCCGCGTTGGTGAGATACCAGGAGAAAAGATACTTGGTCACCTCGAAGAGCAGTCCGGTGAATGTGGCTGCGGTGAGAGCAGTTCTCCACGGAATCCTTCTGGGAGGAAAATACCGGTAGACCAGAACGAACAGCGCCCAGATGAATGCGAAGGCCAAGAGCTGAGCTACTGTTTGTCGGAACATGCTCAGTCCCTCCCCCTCGAGGCCGACCAATCCGATACCGAATTCCTGGAAAGCCTCCACCAGAACCGTTGTGCCGATGTTGACCACAAAGAGCAGACCACCCACCAAAACCATTACGGCATCGAACAGCTTCCCCCGAATGATCCCCCGCCCATGAGGAAAATCGAAGATCTCTCTGAGAACCGTCCGAAGAGTGCCCACGAGGCGGGTCGAAATCCAGACGAACACCAGGAAGCCCACCACGCTGAATCCAGCACGTTCCGCCAGGAGAGAATCGATCACGGTTTGAACGCGGGCCACCAGATCCACCTCACCACCCGTGGGGAGGTTGCCGAGGAGGAACGGGATGAGAATCGAAGCCGGATCAGGGAATCTGGAGGTGAGGACAAACCCCGAGATCCCGATCAACAGAAGGATGAGAGGAACCAGGGCCACCAACAGGTTGAATGTGATGGCCCCGGCCATAAAAAAGATGTTGTCTTCTTCAGCCTTCGACACGACACGGAAGAGGAAATGCCGAAGGCGTCTGGCCCAGCCCGGATCAGGGGGAAGGACCGGGGCTTTGCCCTGTGGATCGGTCATAAAGGGAAATCCCCCCTAGGGGAGAACAGCACCTAGTCCTCGGAAACCCCCTCGCCGAGCTCGACCTCTTCCGCCAGCTCCAGCCCGGATTCCGTCCCCACTTCCCGGGCGGCCTCGATGCCCGCGCGGTAGGCGGCCTTGGATCGTTCCAGCTTCTTCTCCAGCTCGCCCCTTGCGTCCACGGCTGCCTGGCGCCCGGACTCCACCGCCTCCTTCACCGATTCGACCCGGGTTTGGACCTGCTCTCTAGCCGTGGTCAGCCGACCCTCGAGGTTTTCCTGGGCCTCCCTGACCTGTTCCTTGGCGGCATCCCGAAGCTTGAGGGCTTTGGCCTTGATCTCCTCCTGAGTCTCCTCCCCGGACTGTGGGGCGAACAGGAGTGCCAATCCCGCGCCCACAAGGGCCCCGAGGATGAAGGACCCTACACCTCCGCCGCCGTCTCGTTCTACCACGAGATAGGGCACATCGTCATGATCGCGCATGAGACTCTCCTTGAGTGGGAAGACCTGACCGGATGGTCCCGAAGTCTCCCCGATGGTTCCGGTTTTCTAAGGTAATCTCCTGCCTTCATAC
>JABDNZ010000530.1 GCA_013043565.1 Gemmatimonadota bacterium
GTCCGGAAGCCGCCGGCTCATGCCGCCTTGCGTGCCCACCATGACCATGGGTGTACCTCCGAGACCCAGAGCCTGAGCCAACTCCCGGTTGGCTGAGACTTCCTCGGCATACCGATCCGAGTTCAGACAGGCCTTGAAAGCAGCGCCGTCGAGACCGATCTCATCGCCGTAGTCCTGAAAGATTCCGAGCTTGTCAGCCTCCTGTCCCCAGGTGAGCTGGCTTCGGTAGAGCCGGTCGTGGTAGTCCCAGAAACGGTCCTGCTCCTGAGCACACCGTGCAGCGCGGGCGGCGAGGAAGGTCCCGGCGACTGGCCGGGGATCCAGGACGAAGTCATAGAAAACCAACCGAGCCTGCCCCGTGGCCACGTACTTCTCCTCGACACGGGGCCTCTCCCGGAGGGAAAAAGCGGCACAGTGATTACAGTAATAATCACCGAAAACGATAATCGTCACAGGGGCGTCCGGATCCCCGCTGGTCACGGGAACGGCCAGATCCCGAAGGGCAACCATATCGTCCCTGATGCCCTCCAGATCGACGGGCTCCATGGCGGCTCCGCCCAAGGCCCTGGCCCCGAGGCTGTACCCAATGGCTCCCAGCCCAATGACGGCTACGGCGATGAACACGATGTAGAAGGCCTTGAGGTTACTGCCGCTGTTCTCCGAGCTCATGTACTGTCCTCTCAGGGTTTGGTCGATCTCCAACAAGCTCTCTGGTACACCCGAACGTTGGGGATTGGTTCCGACTTCCTGTGCGGGAGAGGCCGGCCTGGACGATCAGTCGAGGAGGGCTCCCATGGAGGCTTCGAGGTTCCCCAGATCTTCCAATACCTGGTCCGGATCATGTGCCGCCAGGGTTTCGAGGTCATACCACCCGGTTGCCACGGCCACGGTCCTGGTTCCACCGTTCTTCCCGCACGAAACATCCCTGGGCGTGTCTCCCACGACCACCACCGACTCCGGCGGGAAGTCGAAGCCGAAGTGGTCCCGGGCTCGTTCCATCGCCACAGCGGGGAGGGCGTCCCGGTCTTCGGCATCGGAGCCGTATCCCCCCAACGGGAAGAAGTCGGTCAGGCCCACGGAATCCAGCTTGAGCCGGGCGCCTTCGGCGATATTTCCGGTGAGGAGTCCCATCGCCACGCCCTTGCGACCGGTGAGGGCGTCCAGGAGAGCCTCGACCCCCGGAAGAACGCTCATGGGTTTTGCCACCAAGCGGATTCTCAACTCCGCGAGGTATTCCCCCCAGAGGTCTTCGAATCCCGCCTCGATGCGATCGCTCTCGAACCCCGCCAGCGTCAGGAGCTCTCGGGCGATCTGCGGATCGGTCTTTCCGGAGAAGTCGTGACCGCCGATGGGACCGGCAGTGCCGAAAACGGAGTTCATGGCCTTTTCGAACGCGCCCTTTGCAGGTCCGCCCCAGACCAAGGTTCCGTCGATGTCGAACAGGATCAATCGGTTCATCCCACCGCCTTGCGGATGGCTTCTTCCACCAATTCCCGGGCCACGACACCCAGCGCCAGCACGTCCTGCGGCTTCATGGACCGGGCCGCCTCCCCTGTCGAAAGCGCGAAGACCACATCACCGTCGAAGGGGGTGTTCACCGGAGTGATGGCTCGAGGAAGGGCGGTGGCCGCCACCTTCGCGATCCTTCCCAGGTCCACACGGCCGACCGGGTGGTCGGTGGCCACCACCACGAGTGTGGTGTTGGTCCCCGGCATCCCTTCGCCGGTAGGTCCGTCGGATGAAGCGAGGGAGTCGGCATCCATGAACGTCCCGTCCTCGGCCCGGACCCCGGCGAGAATGCCCCCCTGATCATCCACCACCTGTCCCAGGGCATTCACCACGGCAAGAGCACCTACCACGCCACCGCGCCACTCTCTCGAGGAACTCCCGAGGCCCCCGGCTGAGACGTCCGCAGGCCCCAGGAGCTTGCCGACCGTGGCACCCGTCCCGGCTCCCACCCTGCCCTGCGGAACGGGATCGGAAACAGCGTTTTCCGCCGCCGCCCTTCCCTCATCAGGACCCGGGCGTTTCCGGTCGGAGGCAAGGTCGAAGATCACGGCGCTTGGGACCAAGGGAACCGGCG
>JABDNZ010000531.1 GCA_013043565.1 Gemmatimonadota bacterium
CTCCAGGAGAGTTGACGGGTCCTCCTCGGACTCAGGTCCTCCGAACAACCGTCCCCAGTCCGTCTCCGTCAGGTCACGGTCCCGGCCCTTCCTGAGTGTGGGATCCGGTGGGCGGTACGCCCGACCCACCGAAAGGTCGCGGTCGCCGGACCGCCGGCTCGATACGATGTGTCGGATCCATCCGGCGGCCTCCTCGAGGATCAGAGCATTCCACTGATTCGTGATCAGTTCGATGACCACCTGAACGACCCGGACCCGGCCGCGAACCCTTCGAAGGAGGATCCGAAGGACCCGTTCGTCGGGAAGGGCTTGGACCTCGAGGACCTCCGCGGCGAGCGGCCGGAGTGCATCCGGCGGTTCCTCCGGAGGGGAGAGCGTGACCCAACCCTCCGCAGGGTGCAGGGCCCATCGAAGAGTATGGGATCGGAAGAAGAGGGTGAGCTCCCTGCGGTTCCAATCGATGAGGAACCCCCGTAGGCGAGCTCCCGCCAGGCGAGCGTTCAACTCTTTTGCCACGGCTGATGCGAGCGGGGCATCCCATATCATCGACATGGCTTCAAAATTACTTCGGAGGACCGGGGCAGGCGAGTTGGGGTAGGTGAGGGGTGAGGTTGTTTGACAGCCTTCTCCGGTGCTCATAACCTTCGGGCCCCGCACCGTCGAAGTAGGGCTGCGCCATCGTTTCTGGCCATGAATGGGGAGTGCTCTTTGTCCACCGAGACCCAATCGCCGAGGCCTCGCGGGTCGATCCCTCGATTCCTCGAGATGAAGCGGCAGGGCGAGAAGATCGTCGCTCTTACCGCCTATGACGTCCTCTTCTCCCGCCTCGTAGAGGAGGCCGAGGTCGATATCGTTCTCATTGGCGATTCTCTCGGTCAGGTCGTCCTAGGGTACCCCTCGACGATCCCGGTCACCCTGGAAGAGATGATCCATCATGGAAAGGCGGTCAGAAGGGGCGCGGAAAACACCTTCCTGGTGCTGGACATGCCTTTTCTCTCCTATCAGGTTTCCACGGAGGACGCTCTCCGGAACGCGGGAAGGGTCCTCAAGGAAACCTTGGTCCAAGCGGTGAAACTGGAGGGCGGGACGGCGGCCACCTGTACGACCGCGGAGACTCTCGTGCGGGCCGGGATCCCCGTCATGGGCCACCTGGGCCTCACCCCCCAATCGGTCCATGCTCTTGGAGGCTATCGGGTCCAAGGCCGGGAGGCCGCCACGGCGGAGCGCCTCCGGCATCAGGCCCGGGCTCTGGAAGAGGCGGGATGTTTCGCCGTTGTTCTCGAGCTCGTCCCGGCGGGTTTGGCTGGAGAGATCTCCCGGGACCTGACGATTCCCACGATCGGCATCGGCGCCGGGCCCCAGTGTGATGGCCAGGTGTTGGTCCTCTACGACGCCCTCGGCTTGAACGGTGGGTTCCGACCAAAGTTCCTCAAGCGTTTCGCCGACCTCGACCAGGAAGTCCGAAAGGCCTTGAAAGCCTACGTCAGTGAAGTGAGGGAGGGGAGCTACCCGGGGGCGGAACACAGCTTTTCAAGAGACCCGTGATCCTCTCCACCCACCGGGACCACCTCTCACGCGCCCTGGATTCCGCAAGAAGTCGGGGGTTCCGTGTGGGCTTGGTCCCGACGATGGGTTTTCTGCATGAGGGCCATCTCTCCCTTGTCGACCAGGCCAGAAAAGAATCGGACTTTGTGGCCGTCTCCATCTTTGTAAACCCGTTGCAGTTCGGGCCCGGAGAGGACCTGGACCGTTACCCGAGGGATCTCCAGAGGGACCTGTCGTTGCTCCGGAGTCGCGGGGCTGATCTGGTTTTTTGCCCATCGGATGGGGAGATGTACCCGGACGGCGAACCTCAGGTTACGGTTGATCCGGGACCCCTGGCCGAGAGACTCTGTGGCGCATACCGCCCAGGTCACTTCGCAGGGGTCTTGACCGTAGTGGCTCGCCTCTTCGGCCTTTTTCGCCCGGACGTTGCCGTGTTCGGGCAGAAGGACATTCAGCAAGCAGTGCTGATTCGCCAAATGGTCGAGGACCTGGAAATGGGCGTGGAGATCGCACTCGGCCCCATCGTGAGAGAGGCCGACGGCCTCGCCATGAGCTCCAGGAACGTTCTACTGTCCGAGGAGGAGAGGCCCGAAGCGGCCGGCCTCTTCGAAGGGCTCCAGTCTGTCCTGCGAGCCTTCCTCGGAGGTGAACGGGAAGGGGCGGCTCTGCGACGTATTCTACTCGACGAACTCGGAAACCATCCCCTCTTGAACCTCCAATATGCAGAGGTGGTAAGCCCCGAGACCCTGGAACCGGTTGGGGCGGCCTCATCCGGGTCCGTCGTCGTCTTGGCCGCCTACTGCGGCCCTACCCGACTCATCGACAACCACATTCTCACGAGGTGAAGCCGGTGCCCCCGCATCCTCACGACCCGCCTCCAAAAACCGGTTTGGAAGCCCACCCCGTCCTGGTGCGGGCGGCCGAGGGACACCTGCCGGGATGGGCGGTGGCAGGAAAGAAGAGGAGAGCCCACATGAACAGGGTCGGCCTTCTTCTCGCAGACTGGGCTCGGCGACGGGGAGAGACGGAGGCGGAGGGGATCCGTTGGGCGGCCGTCGGGCACCTCCACGACGCCCTCCGAGACGAGGACCCTGGCCGACTCCGGGGTCTCGTGAAGCCGCCTTTGGACGACCTTCCAGGAAAAGTCTTACATGGCCCTGCCGCAGCGCAGCGTCTGCGAAAAGATGGGGTGGATGACGCGGAGTTCCTTCACGCGATTTCTTATCATACTCTCGGCTCAAAAGATTTCGGGACTCTCGGCTTCGCTCTGTTTGCCGCGGATTTCCTTGAACCTGGGCGAAGAATGAGAGAGGATTGGAGGGCTGGCCTCAGGGAGCGGGCGCCGGAGGAGCTCTTGGGTGTGGCCAAAGAGATCCTGGCGGCCCGCATCGGATACCTCCTGGAACGGGGACGCCCCCTTCGGCCAGAAGCCCTCGAAATGTGGAACCGGCTCTCGGAAGGGGAACCGTGGGCAAGCGCTTCAGAGTTCTAGTCTTTTTACTGGTCCTCTCAGGGGTGGGGACCCTTTTGGGGTCCGCTCTCTCCCGAAGTGGGTTGGAAGACACGAATCCGCTTCCGCCGTCGGTTCTCCCGGGGACACCGGAGCGAGTGAAGGTGGAAGTGTTGAATGGTGCCGGGGTGCCTGGTATGGCATTGGAGGCCACTCGGGTCCTGAGAGACCTGGGGTTCGATGTCGTGTATTTTGGCAATGCCGGAACCTATTCGGATGAGCCGTCCGTAGTGTTGGATCGAGTGGGAGACTCGGCCAAGGCCGCGGCCGTGGGAGAGGTTTTGGGGATTCCACTGGTCCGAACGGTACCGGACTCCACCCTTCTCCTTGACCTCACGGTTAGGTTGGGGCCGGACTGGGAGCACCCCGGGACCGTCGCGGAAACCACCAACTCCGATGACCCCTGGTGGGACATCAGGCGGTTCTTCCGTAAGGGGACCTCCCCGGCGAGGAAGAACCCATAGGGCCCAAGGAAATGGCAAAAAAAAACCGGCGAACAACGAAGGCAGCGGGAGGGGGAGCTGGCCCAAGGGAGAAGGGCTCCGGCGAAAAGAAGGGGCGTGGAGATGCCCGAAAACCCGAAAACACGCTGGTGGAATGGGGGAAGTCACTTGCGATCGCACTCGTCCTCTTCCTTTTCATTCGCACCTTCTTGATCCACACCTTCGTCATCATCTCCGGCTCGATGGAGGATACGCTCCTGGTCGGGGACCTCCTTCTTGTGAATCGGGCGGCGGTAGGGAGCCAGGTTCCCGGGACCTCCTGGAGAGTGCCGGGCTACTCCACGCTGGAGCGGGGAGACATCCTCGTCTTCGATCCACCTCATGAGGACGACCTGAAGCTGGTCAAGCGGCTCGAGGGGCTCCCGGGGGACACGGTGGAGATGCGGGACAAGGTTTTCTACGTGAATGGCGAGGCACAGGTTGAGCCCTACGTCCAGCACACGGACACGCGGGACGACGCCCACCCCTGGATGACCTGGCAACAGGAATACCTGGTTCCGGGATCATCGAATGGGACCTACTCGCCCACCCGTGACAACTGGGGACCCCTGGTCATCCCTGAGGATCGTTACTTCATGCTGGGCGACAATCGGGATACCAGCCTGGACAGCAGGTACTGGGGATTCCTGGAGGGGTGGCGCCTGGAGGGCAGAGCCGTGCTGGTCTACTTCTCCTACAATAAGGGTTCCCTGCGGCCCTTCCCCTGGTTGAAGGAGATCCGATGGGGTCGAATCGGCGACTTCATCAAGTGACGCCAGCGTCCGCCTGAGGTTCTTCTTCGGTGATAGCCGAGGCTCTGAGCTGACCACAAGCAGCGTCGATGTCCCTCCCCCTGGGCTCACGAACAGCTACGGGGACCCCCCTCTCTTCGATGGCTTTCGCGAAGGTCCTGACCCGATCCGGCGGGCTGGGCTCCCAGTCCTGGTAGGGTATGGGGTTGAACGGAATCAGGTTGACAAAAGCCTGAAGTCCGGCGGCAAGGTCGGCCAGTTGCGGGGCGAGGTGCTCATGGTCGTTCACGCCGTTGATCAGCGTGTATTCGAATGTGATCCTTTTTCCCCCGGCTTCATCAAAAACCCGCAGGGCGCCCAACACCTCGGCAAGGGAATAACGATCCTCGAGAGGGATCAGCGTCCGCCTCAACTCGCTGGTGGGCGCATGGAGGGAGAGGGCGAGACGAAACTGCTCCGGACGCTCCGCCAAGTCCAGGATCCCGGGAACCAAACCCACCGTGGATACCGTAATGCGGCGGGCTCCCACCCCGTATCCCTGGTTCAGGATTGTCAGAGCAGGAAAGAGGCCCTTCCGATTCGCCAGCGGTTCTCCCATCCCCATGAAGACGATGTTTCCGATGCGGCCTTTCCCTTCGTCGAAGGCCCAACGTTGGGATGCTCGGTATTGAGCTACGATTTCGGCAGAGGTGAGGTTCCTTCTGAGGCCTCCGAATCCGGTGGCGCAGAAGGTACACCCCATTCCGCACCCTGCCTGGGATGAGATGCAGAGAGTGAGGCGGTCTTCGGTAGGGATGAGGACCGATTCCACCAACTCCCCGTCCCTGAGGTGCCAAAGGTGCTTGACGGTCCCATCCTTGGACCGGGCGATGGACGCGACCACCGGTTCCTCCATCACAAAGGGACCGGCCAGGGCATGCCGTTCCTTCACGGGGAGGTTGGTCATGTCGCCGAAACCGAGGGCCAGGCCATCAAATATCCACTCTCGAACCTGGTGGGCCCGATACTTCGGCTGACCCCGTTTCTGGAAGTGAGCCTCCAGTTCGCTGTCCAACTCGATCGGCGTCAAGCCGAGTATATCTAATCCTTTTTCCATTTACCCCCGCCTAAGGAAACCGCACGGCTCCCTGGAAGAAATGGACCGCCCCGAATCCGTTCGCCAAGGATTCTCTGAGAACGGACAGTGAGAACCGACCGATCTCTGCGCCGATCATCCAGAGTGAAGTCCAACCATTCCCCTCACCCAAGTAGGAGAATCCGGTCCCCAGGTGGATTTGGTCCATCCATGAACCCCTCACCGAGAATCGGTGGTCCACAGGCTTCAGCTTTCCGTCGGTTTGGATCCCATACCCGACACGGATCGGGATACGGGCCGATGCCAGGGGCGGAAGAGAGACCTCGGCTCCGGCCCGGGGCGTCAACTCTCCCCCGAGTCCCTTCAGCGAGAGTCCAAACCGAGGGGAAAAGGGAAGTGCAGACTGGTGGTGGAGTCCGATCTCCCCTTCGATCCGGCTTTTGGATTCCTTCCCGGCCGCACCCCTCTGGAAGCTGAATCCTCCTCCGACCCCGGTCTGACCGGCCAGGGGCCGGGCGAAGGAGACTACGAAGACATCCTCGGATACGTTGATGCCCCCCGCCTCGAGCTGGGGGGAGCTGGTGGTCCTGGGGATATCCTGGATCCCCAGGTGCCAATAACCCGCTCCGCCATAGAACCCCATGGGAAGCTCGGTGACCCCGGACACCGCCACACCGGTGACTCCGGTAGCATCCGGGCCATCTACGTGAATGATGAACACTTCCCTGGTGGTCCCTACCTCGGGCACGAGGCTCCCGGGGTTCCAGAACACCGCTCCCGCTCCGGTCAGGATCGGTTCAGGTTGGGGCGCCGCCCTCAGGGGCCAATCGAAGATGACCTGGCCTTCCACGCCAAGTGGGAGAACACATGCCATCAGGGCTGCTGCCGTCAGGTGTTGGAATCGAGTCACTGATTGAGGAATCTGGCCTTTCTTGTACCGAAAAATCTCCTCCGTTAACTTAGCGGAGCCGCCCCAGGATCGGAAAGCAACCGACCGCCTGGTACTGTGGGGCTTGCTGCCAAGAGGGCGGCGGTCCCTTTTTTTGTTGGCATCGTCATCTGATTTTCTCTGAAAAAGTGAGACCCATGAAGTCCATCGATAAAACCGATCTGGAGAAGACCTCCTACCGATCCAGGTTCATGGGGTCGATTACCAAGGAGGACGAGGGCACCTCCCTCCGACTTTGTGGCTGGGTCCATCGCCGTCGGGATCTGGGAGGACTGTACTTCATCGACCTGAGGGATCGGAGCGGGGTGTTCCAGGTCTCCGTGGGGCCCGACTGGACGGATCCGGACTCTCTGGCCGTCGCCCGAGATCTGGGGGCCGAAGACGTTGTGGAGGTAGAGGGAGAAGTCACCCTTCGGCCTGCCGA
>JABDNZ010000534.1 GCA_013043565.1 Gemmatimonadota bacterium
CTCCGGGACCGAGATTGGCTGTGTGGTCGTGGTGGGAGGGACCCTCTCCGACAAAAAAGGGATGAACCTCCCGGGCGTGAAGGTCTCAGCACCTGCCCTTACGGAGCGGGATGCCGAGCTGGCCCGATTCGCTCTGGAGTTGGGAGTTGATTTCCTGGCCCTCTCCTTCGTCCGGCGAGCCGACGACCTCCAAGCACTCAGAGAAATCATGAGAGAGTATTCTCATGAAGCCCTAATGATTGCCAAAATCGAGAGGAGTGAAGCCCTCGAAAATATCGAGGAGATACTCGCCGAGGCAGACGGTATCATGGTGGCTCGTGGCGATCTGGGCGTGGAGCTTCCTCCCGAGAAGGTCCCCCTGGTGCAGGGGCAGCTCGTTGAACTGGCCCGAGATTGGGAGAAGCCGGTCATCGTGGCGACCCAGATGCTCGAGTCCATGACCCAAGCGCCCCGGCCGACGCGGGCGGAGGTTATGGACGTCTCCCACGCTGTCACGGAGTTGGCCGATGCAGTCATGCTCTCAGGCGAGACCGCCGTTGGCCGATATCCCCTCAAAGCGGTTCAGATGATGGACCGGGTGGTTCGTGAGACGGAAGGGTTCCTCTGGGAGGGCCAGAGGGCCACCGACTGGGCCTTGACGAGTGTCGGGAAGGCGCCCCCCCTGGGTTTGGAGGACGCTGTCGCCAGGGCTACGGCTCAACTGACCCGGGACCTGAAGGTTCGATGCATCGTCGTATTCACGGCCACGGGCTGGACAGCGGGGAAGGTGAGTGCGGCCCGGCCCCAAGCTCCCATCCTTGCAGCCACCTCGGCCCCCCGGGCCGGGGGCCGGACGAGCCTCTTCTGGGGAGTCGAGCCCATCGAGGTGGATTCACTGGAACCGGGCACGAACCATGACCTGACGAAGCAATTGGCCTTGGATTCGGGCCTGGCGAAGGAGGGCGACTACGTGTTGGAGGTGCGAGGGTTCAGTGCCGACCCGGAGCGGGACATTCCAACCCTGGCCGTCTGTCGCCTTTGAGGAACAGAGACGGACGGCTCACGGAGGGCCCATCCCGGGTCCGGTGAGCCCGAAGCGTCGGCCTTATCGACGCACCGCGACCCCGAGCTGTGCCTGTGCGAGGGAGACTCCCTCGTCGAAGGGGGAATAGCCGTCGGCTGTGAAGATCCTTCCCAGGACCGATCCGTTCCCTGGCGGGTAAATCTCCGCCTACGTCCCCCCACGTCATACTTCAAAAAGGGAGCCCTGGGAATGAAAAAAGTCTCCGTCGCGTCATGGAGCGAGCTCGAAGACCGGGTGCCGGCGCATGCCCTTGTCGCGGATGTCGACCTCGTAGTCACCCGCTACGACGACAGCGTCAGTGTGCTCTACGGTCGGTGCGCCCACCGGGGAGCACTTATGGCCGATGGCCATGTCGACGGCGAGAACTTGATTTGCGGAGTGCACGACTGGGACTACCGGCTGGACTCGGGTGTGAGCGAATACGACAACTCCGAGACGTTGAAGAGGTTCAACGCCTGGGTCGAGAATGGCCAAGTGATCGTTGACGAAGAGGAGATCGCCGGTTGGGCGACGGAGCATCCTCAGCCGTACGATCGGGACAGTTATCAGGGCGCTTTCCAGGACCCTACGGGGACGGCGGATGAACCTCACGTGAAGTACATCCGAAAACTGGCAGATGAAGGGCTCAGCAAGACCGGGCACCACGGTCCTTCGGCAGCCATGGGTGTCCCGCTAGGCAGCCTGCCAAAGTGGGAGGATCTGCAGTTCGTGGTCGGCCAGCTCCATAAGTTGCCGCTCCTCGATGACGAGGTCGTCAGCACGGGTGTCGTGATTGGTCCCGGGGCACAGAAACCACTCCGCCTCGACATCCCACTCTTCGTGTCGGACATGAGCTTCGGCGCCCTTTCCGAAGAGGCCAAGGTGGCATTGGCCAAGGGAGCGGAACTGGCCGGCACCGGAATCTGTTCGGGGGAGGGCGGAATGCTCCCCGAAGAACAGGCCGCCAACTCCCGCTATCTCTACGAGCTGGCCTCAGCACGATTCGGCTTTTCCTGGGACAAAGTCCAAAAAGCCCAGGCCTTTCACTTCAAAGGCGGTCAGGGCGCCAAGACCGGGACCGGCGGGCACCTGCCCGGAAACAAGGTCAAGGGCAAGATTGCCGAAGTGAGAGGACTATCGGAAGGGGAATCGGCGATTTCTCCTTCCCGATTCCCGGACTGGACCGAGCTAGGCCAATACCGTGACTTCGCCTCCGAGGTCCGGGACAAGACTGGGGGCATCCCGGTGGGCTTCAAGCTCTCTGCCCAGCACATCGAAAAAGACATCGATGCAGCCCTCGAGGTTGGGGTCGACTATATCATCCTCGACGGCCGCGGCGGGGGCACGGGGGCTGCGCCGTTGATCTTCAGGGACAACATCTCGGTGCCGACCATCCCCGCCCTCGCCCGGGCCCGCCGCCACCTCGACGTCAGTGGAGCGTCGGACGTGACCCTGATCATCACGGGCGGCCTGCGGCATCCGGCCGATTTCGCCAAGGCGATGGCACTCGGTGCCGACGGAGTTGCGGTGTCGAACGCCGCCATCCAGGCCATCGGATGTTTAGGGATGCGCGCTTGTCACACCAACAACTGCCCAGTGGGTATCGCGACGCAGAAACCACATCTGAGGGGGCGCCTTCCGGTGGACATCGCCGCCGAACGTTTGGCTCGGTTCTTTTCGGCGTCGGTGGAGCTGATGACGGTCCTGGCCCGAGCGGCGGGGCACCGTCACCTGACCCATTTCTCCATCGACGATCTCACCACGTTCAAGGCCGACATGGCCCAGCTAACGGGTGTCCCATACGGAGGGATTGTTTCACCCGGCTAGGCTCGAGCGGCCGACCCAGGACCTCACTGGGTCGGCCGCTGCTTTGACTGTCGGGAGAGTCAGGTCGGGAATAACTTTGTGGGATCAGGTTTCCTCGTACATTGGTTCTCCTCATTCCCCGAGACTTCCACCATAGCATCATGATCGACCAACCAGGATACGACGTCGAATCATCGCAGGCCCCAACCCTGTTCCGGACATTCGCCCAGTTCTTCAGGCTAGAGGCTGCTGGCGGGGTTCTGCTACTCGTGGTCTCCGCGGCGGCCCTGATCCTGGCGAACTCCCCCGTGGCCGAGGGTTATTTCGAGCTGTGGAGGACCTCGATCTCCGTAGGTGTCGGCCAGTGGGGGCTAACCAAGCCAGCCCTCCTCTGGGTGAACGACGGACTCATGGCCCTGTTCTTTTTTGTCGTGGGCCTCGAGATCAAGCGGGAACTCTTGATTGGGGAGCTGTCCTCCCCGCGGAAGGCCGCCGTTCCCGTCGCAGCCGCGCTGGGTGGCATGCTCCTGCCGGCCATCGTGTTTGTTGCATTCAACGCAGGCAGGGAGTCCGCTTCCGGGTGGGGGATCCCCATGGCCACGGATATCGCCTTCGCCCTGGGACTCCTAGCCCTTTTCGCGAGAGGCGCTCCGCTGGGGCTGAAGGTTTTCCTCACCGCAGTCGCCATCATCGACGACATCGGGGCGGTCGCGGTCATTGCTTTGTTCTACACGGCGAAGGTGGATCTGACGGCCCTGGCCGTGGCGCTGGGGGTTCTTCTGGCCTTGTTTGGCCTGAACCGAGCGAAGGTCCGAAGCACCCTTCCGTACGTGCTTCTGGGCTTGGTCCTATGGGTGGCCGTTCTCAAATCTGGGGTGCACGCAACCGTCGCAGGGGTAATCCTGGCGTTCTTTATTCCCGCCCGAAGAGCCGTTGATGAGCAAACCTTCCTCGAGAAGGCCAGGAGTTTTTTGGATGCCTTCGCACAGGACGGCGCCCATCCGGGGCCGCTCCCCACAGCCAAACAAAGAGCCGCCATCTATTCCCTGGAGAGGTTGAGCCATCAAGCTGAGGCCCCACTGGCTCGTCTGGAGCACAGGCTCCATCCGTGGGTCGCTTTCCTCATCGTCCCTCTCTTCGCTTTTTCCAACGCGGGTGTGGCCATCCAGGCTTTTTCGTCGGATCTCATGTTCAATCCCGTGACCGTGGGTGTTTCCCTGGGTCTGCTGCTTGGTAAACCCGCGGGAGTGCTTCTCTTTACCTGGGGTGCGGTGCGGTTCGGTTTGGGTGATTTGCCGGGTAACGTAACCTGGACAGAGGTGGCCGGTATTGCCGCCCTCTGCGGCATGGGGTTCACCATGTCCCTCTTCATCGGCGGGTTAGCCTTCGATGCTCCCGGGTTCCTGGAGCAGGCCAAGGTTGGTATCCTCATCGGATCAGCCCTTTCGGCCTTCGTGGGAGTTACGCTCCTGAGGGTGGGTCGGAGGAAGGCGAGAACCTGAGTTGCCCCGGAACGGCTGCTAGGCGAGAGTTAGCCGAGGCAGGGTCGAGATTGAAAGTTCGCCCAGCCCGGATTCCATCCAGAAAAACTCGAGGCCGCACATGTCGCTCCCCAAGCGGACGGTGAAGAGTCCTGTCGGACGGCCGGTCATCGGTTGGAGGGAGTGGTTGCGTCTCCCTGACCTCGGTGTGAAGTCCATCAAAGCCAAGGTGGACACCGGTGCTCGAACCTCTTCCCTCCACGCCTTCGACCTGGAGGAGATCGAACGGAATGGGGTCGTTTGGGTTCGATTCATGATCCATCCTGACCAGAGAACTTCCCATCCCTCGATCCCGGTCGAGCTTCCCCTCTTGGCCCGGCGCCGCGTGCGGGACTCCGGTGGCAAAACGGAGCTCCGCCCCGTGGTCGAGACAACCGCCGAGCTCCTGGGCCAGCGGTGGCCCATCGAGCTGACTCTGACGCGAAGGGATTCGATGGGCTTTCGGATGCTCCTGGGTAGGCAGGCCATTCGCCGTCGCTTCGTCGTGGACCCGGGCGGGTCTTTTTTCGGTGGGAAGCGGATTCTGAAGAAGACGTCGGCCCCGAGAGGTCCGCGTTCATTGAAGCCACGTGGAAGGAGGTCAGGGCCATGAAGATCGCGATTCTGTCTCGGTCACCAAAAGCCTATAGCACTCGCCGCTTACGAGAGGCAGCGGTCGCCCGGGGCCACCATGTGAGGGTCCTGGATACCCTCAGGTTCTCCATCGAGGTACAGCACGGGACCCCCGATCTTTATTACGGATCGAAACACCTGAGCCACTACGACGCCGTGATTCCCCGGATCGGGGCATCCATTACGTTCTTCGGGATGGCCGTGGTTCGGCAGTTCGAGCAGCTGGACGTCTACACTCCCAATCCAGCCCACGGCATCGCCAACTCTCGTGACAAGCTTCGATCTCTCCAGATCCTGAGCCGACATGATATCGGGATCCCTCACACTGCCTTCGTACGCCGGAAACAGGACGTCCTCCCGGCCATCGAGCGGGTGGGCGGAGCTCCGGTAATCATCAAGCTGTTGGAGGGGACCCAGGGTGTGGGGGTGATCCTCGCCGACTCGGTGAAGGTCGCCGAAGCCATCATCGAGACCCTGCAGAGCACAAAACAGAATGTCCTGATCCAGAAGTTTGTCGGGGAGAGCTCTGGCCGGGACATCCGTGCTTTTGTCGTGGGGGATCGTGTGGTGGGGGCGATGCGCCGCACGGCTCAGGGCGGGGATTTCCGAAGCAACGTTCATCGGGGCGGCCTGGCGGAGCCGGTGGATCTGGACGAGACCTATCGGGACACCGCCATCCGATCCGCCCAGATCCTGGGCCTGAAGGTGGCCGGCGTGGATATGCTGGAAGGCAAGGACGGTCCCCAGGTCATGGAGGTGAACTCATCCCCGGGTCTGGAAGGGATCGAAGGTGCGACGAAGCTCGATATAGCAGGCGCAATCGTCGACTACGTGGAGGGCCAGGTCAGCTTTCCGGAGTTGGACGTCAGGCAAAAACTCTCGGTTAGCGCCAACTACGGGGTCACTGAGCTGCACTTGGGAGAAAACTCGGACCTCGTGGGACAGACGATCTCCGATTCCGGCC
>JABDNZ010000537.1 GCA_013043565.1 Gemmatimonadota bacterium
GCGGATGTCTGGGTGACCTTGGGTGCCCTGGAAGGGGCCGTAAAGTCCGGCCGGATCTCCCGGGAACGAATCGATGACTCGGTACGGCGGCTCCTGGAAATGAAGGCCCGGGTCGGCCTCCACAAGAACCGACGCGTGAACCTGGATCACATCGGGACCGTGGTGGCCTCCGGTGATCACCTGGCCCTGGCCGATTCGGCCGCTACCCGGTCGGTGACCCTTCCAAGGGATCGGGACGGATTGATCCCGGCCGACCCCCGGGACTATCCGAGGGTTCTCCACGTTGTTTATGCCAGGGATGAGGATCTCACCGCTGGAAGGGCCCTTGGAGCCTCCCTGGGAGTGTACTTCCGCAGCCTGACGACCCGTCGGATGTCACCCGACAGCCCAGGCGCGGCCTACGAAGAGTTGGCCTGGCTCAGGGGTGAGGCGGATCTGCTCCTCGTGAGTGCTTTTGTGCCACCTCGGGCAGGGGCCGGTGACGTGATGGTTCCCGAGGCTTTTGCCCGCTTCGTAGAGGAGAGCTCGGCCGGAAAGTCTACCGTGGTTGTTTCGCTGGGAAATCCTTACCTCCTCACGGCGTTCCCGGGGGTCGGGACGTATCTCCTGGCCTGGGGGCCTCACGAGGTGTCCCAGGCAGCGGCGGCCCGGGCCCTGGTGGGGGTATCGGCCATTTCCGGGACCCTCCCGGTTTCTCTCCCTCCTCTCCATCAAAGAAATGAAGGACTGACCCGGGACCGAGTCCCGGACGTTCCCAGGCTGGGCTCGATGTCGGAGCAGGAGTTGGAGATCGGGCTCTTCAGGAGGGGCCCGGGTGACAGGCCCGCCGGGCCGGGAGGGGCGGAAGGGCAGGATCCGACCATCTCTCCCCTCGAGGTGGATCCCGTCGAGGTTGGCTTCGACCCGAAGGGGCTCGAAGCCCTGGATTCCATCATTATGGCCGCCATTGCCGATTCGGCTTCTCCTGGCGCCGCCCTGGCTGTAGGTAGACGGGGGAAGCTGGTTCGTCTGCGGGGATATGGCCGGTTGGACTGGAGTCCGGATGCCCCGAGGGCCACCCCTTCCTCCCTTTGGGATATGGCCTCGGTGACGAAGGTTTCCGCAACGACCGTGGCTGCCATGATCCTCGCGGAGGCGGGGCACCTGAACCTGGACGAGAAGGTTGTTGCTTACCTCCCGTGGTGGAGCGCCGGGGACCCCGAGAAAGAGGACGTGCTGGTGCGGCACCTCCTCCTCCACCGGGCCGGCCTTCCCCCGTTCCGAAGGTTCTTCCTGGAGATGGAGGGCAAGGAGGCCTACAAGGATGCCATAGGCGCCCTCCCCCTGGACTATACACCAGGGGGTGCCACCGTCTATTCCGACATCGGCCTGATGACGTTGGCTTTTATCATCGAGGAACTCACCGGAGCGGATCTGGACTCCTTCCTCAGGCGTCGAGTGTGGGGGCCTCTTGGCATGCAGGACACCGGGTTCCTGCCCGACCCGGGTCTCCTGCCCCGCATCGCCCCGACGGAGGTGGACACGACCTATCGATTCACCCATGTCCATGGCTCCGTTCACGATGAGAACGCCCACGCCATAGGGGGGATCGCCGGGCACGCCGGGCTGTTCTCTTCAGCCAGAGACATGTCCGTTCTGGCTCAGGTGCTCCTGGACGGTGGCAGCATTCCGCCTTGCGCCAACGTGGTCGACGGCGGGGTGCCCTGCTCCGTTGCCCGGCCGGGGCCGGTCCGGATTGCAGCGCCCACCAGCGTGGAGCTTTTTACCCGAAGGCATGATTCCACCTCTTCCCGGGCCCTCGGATGGGACACTCCCTCGGAGGGATCTTCGTCCGGGGAATACTTCTCGGATCGAGCCTTTGGTCACACTGGATTCACGGGGACTTCCATTTGGGTGGACCCCGAACTGGACCTCTTCGTGGTCCTGCTCACGTCCAGGACCAATCCGACCCGGTCCAACTCGAAACACGTCCCGCTGAGACGAGCGGTTCACGACGCGGTGGCCCAGGCGATCACGGATCGACCGGTCCAACGCAGGAGAAGGTGAGGAGGGGGAATGACCCTTTTGAGTAGGGAGCGGGTCCGGGTTGTGATCCAGGACGACCATGGGGCAATGGCAAGGGCTCTTGCCGAACGTGTCGCATCCATCGTCCGGGAAAAAAACGCAGCCGGAGAATGGGCCACTCTCGGGCTTGCCACCGGATCCACCCCCATCGGGCTGTACCGAGAGTTGATCCGGATCCACCGAGAAGAGGGGTTGGACTTCTCCCGGGTTCGGACCTTCAACCTGGACGAGTACTACCCCATGGATCCAGGGAGCCACAACAGCTACGTCCGGTACATGTGGGAGAACCTCTTCAAGGAGCTGGAGATCCCCCCTGAGAACGTCACCGTCCCGGACGGCACGGTCCCCAAGGGGGACCTGGATGAGTACTGCCGGAGCTATGATGCGGCGATCGAGGAGGCCGGTGGTATCGACTTCATGCTCCTGGGGATAGGCCGGAGCGGGCACATCGGGTTCAACGAGCCGGGCTCTCCAAGGGAATCGCGAACCCATCTCGTCTTTTTGGACTCCATTACCCGAGCGGATGCAGCCTCGGACTTTTTTGGTGAGGAGAATGTGCCCCTGGAAGCCATTACCATGGGGGTGGCTTCTATCATGGACGCCAAGGAGATCGCATTACTTGCCACGGGGGAGCACAAGGCGAGAATCGTGAGGAGAGCGGTAGAGGGGGAAGTCCATCCCGACGTGGCGGCCACTTACCTGCAAGGGCACCCCAACGCCACGTTTTACCTCGATCGACCGGCATCGGCAGAGCTCACCCGAGTGGCTACCCCGTGGTTGCTGGGGGAGGTCGAATGGTATCCACGGAGAGAGACGGAAGCGGTCATTTGGCTGAGCCAGCTTGTGGGGAGGTCGATCCTTCGTTTGTCGACGAAGGATTATCGGGACAACCATCTTTCTTCCCTTGTGGCGAAACACGGCTCGGCCGAGACGGTGAACGGCGATGTTTTCAACCGGGTCATCGCGAGGATCCGGGGGAAATCGAGACTCCCCTCAGGCCGCAGGGTGCTGGTATTCTCACCCCATCCCGACGACGACGTAATCTCCATGGGAGGTATCCTTCGGAAGCTGGTGGAGAACGGGAACGAGGTCACGGTCGCCTATCAGACCTCGGGGAACATCGCAGTCTTCGACCACGATGTTCGACGGTATCTGGACTTCTACCAGCGGGGGGAGGCGGTCCTCGGCGCCGGTGCAGGAGCATCGGACGGGCGCATGGGAGAGATTCGGGAAGCCTTGGCCCGGAAGGCTCCCGGTGAGGTCGACACGCCGGAGGTCCAAGCACTCAAAAGAGTGATCCGGGAGGCCGAGGCCGTTTCCGCCCTCGAGAGCGTGGGAT
>JABDNZ010000547.1 GCA_013043565.1 Gemmatimonadota bacterium
CTCAGGACCCAGATATTTTTCGGGTATTCTCTGGCCCGTACCGAGTACAAGCTGTTCAACAACGTCGACGACTCATCGCTGTTCGGTCTTCCCCCGGGCACCCAGAGCCAGTTCTCGGTGGGGATCACCCGGATGAACCTGGACCACCCCATCTTTCCGACCGTCGGGTCTCGGCAGAGCTGGAACACGGAGTTCAACGGCGGGATCCTTGGCGGCGACGGAGACTTCACCCGACATCTCGCCGAGGGCTCCTGGTATGTTCCGTTCGGGCAGATCGGTGGAGAGTCCGGCGGTCGTCCCATACGAATGACCCTTGGCCTCCATCTCCGAGCCGGAGCCGTTTTTGGGGATGTTCGGAACTTCCCCTTCGACCGTTTTTGGATGGGTGGCGTCCAGTTCGGGGAGCAACTCCGAGGGTATGACGAGACCTCTATCACGCCTTTGGGGTATTTCCCAGAGAGGTCGAGAGACATCCGGGACGTGGGCCGCCTCGGAAACGCCTTCTTGTCCTCGACCGTGGAATACGCGATACGGGTCAGTGATGCCCTTTCCGTGTCATCGTTTTTCGATGCAGGGAACGTCTGGGCCGATGCTAGAAGCATCGACCCGTCCCGCCTCTTCCGCGGAGCCGGTTTCGGTATTCAATTGGTTACGCCATTTGGCCCCATAGGACTGGACTATGCCTACGGTTTCGACAAACCGGATCCGGGTTGGCAGCTCCACTTCAAGATGGGTGGCGGGATCTAAGAAAGGCTCCGGGGGCGGCCGTTGGCCGGAAACCCCCGGCAACAACGTGGAGAAAATCCGATGCGTGTGATGAAGGTGTTTTTACCCGTTCTCTTCGGGCTGGCTCTGGCTTCGTCAGCCGAAGCCCAGACCGTAAAAATCGGGTATATCGATTCCCAAGCCATCCTGGACCAGGACCCCTCGGCTCGGACCGCTCAACAGCAGTTCGAGGCTTCCCTGGCAACCTACCAGGCCGAGGTTCAGCAGATGGGCGCCGACCTCCAAACCTTGATCGAGCAGTACGATCAACAGCAGGCCATGCTCTCCGACGAGGCCAAGGCCAACAGGGAAGAGGAGATCCGGCTCAAACAAACCCAGTATCAACAACGGATCAGCGAGCTGGAGCAGCAGGCCAGCGTAAGGCAGGCGGAGCTGGTGGAGCCTGTGATGGAAAGGATCACAGCCGTCATAGAAGAGATCAGGGCCGAAGGGTCCTACTCGATGATCTTCGATGTGGCGGCCCAGGGTATCATCTCAGCCGATCCTGCGTTGGACCTGACCGCAGAGGTGGTACGAAGGCTCCAAGCAGCCTTCAGCCCGGCGAACAGCGGGAACACTGGGCAGGGATAAGCGTCCCTTTTGCCCGCCATAGGTTTGGACCCGCAGACCTTCTCTCTTCGGAAGGTCTGTGGGTTTTTTCTTGCTTATCAGCAACGTTGGAGGGGTCATGAACGATGCCCGGAGAAACCCCGGCGACGCACCGTCCCTCACGGCCGCCCAGGTGGCGGAGATGGTCGGGGGGCGGATCGATGGGGACCCCGAAGTTCTCCTGAAAGGAGTCGCTCCTCTGGGCCAAGCCCAAAGCGCGGAGATGGGTTTCCTGGCCCAACGCCGATACCTCAGAGAGATGGCCGGCACACAAGCCGGGGCTCTCTTGGTGAGCGAGGAGCTGGCCCAAGCCGTCGAGAATCACCCCTGCCGGATCGTGGTGAAGGATGCCCACGGTGCCCTCCCTGTTCTTCTCTCCCATTTCTACCCCGAGGCCCCTCGGGAACCGGGTATCCATCCTACCGCTGTTTTCGGGAAAGGGGTGGCGCTGGGGAAAGGGGTTTCCATCGGCCCCTACGCGGTGTTGGAGGAAGGTGTCGTGCTGGGTGATCGGGCCAGTGTAGGCAGCCACTCTGTGCTGGGCGCCGGGTCCCGGGTAGGTGAGGACTCTGTAATCCATCCTCACGTCGTGCTCTATCCAAAGACTCAGTTGGGGGCCAGGGTGATCATCCACGCCGGGGCCAGGGTGGGCGCTGACGGCTTCGGGTACGTGCCCGACGGGGAGGGGATCGCGAAGGTTCCTCAGGTCGGTGGGTGCGTCCTGGAGGACGATGTGGAGGTGGGGGCCAACACCTGCATCGACCGAGGCTCTATCGGCGACACCCGGGTGGGTCGATTCTCCAAACTCGACAATCTGGTTCAACTCGCTCACAATGTTCAGGTCGGACGGTGTGTCCTCATGGCCGCATTCACTGGTGTTTCCGGATCAACGGAGATCGGGAATGGCGTAATGACGGCGGGTCAGACCGGCTTCTCGGGCCATCTCAAGATCGGAGACGGGGTGAGGGTTGCAGCAAAATCCGCGGTCCTCCGGGACGTTCCGGCGGGAATGACCGTGTCCGGCTCACCCGCCCGGGAACACCGGGAAACCCTTCGAGCCCAGGGGCTGATGTTCAGGCTCCCGGAGACGACCCAGAAGATCAAGGAACTCGAGAAGAGGCTTGCCGCCTTGGAGGGATCGGAGGAAGGGTGAGCTCCCGGTCCCAGAAAACCCACAGCAGTGTTAGATTACCCAGGCTTTGCACCTATTTCCTACCCGTGCCAGGTACGCGCCAAATACACAGGTCTGAGGCGGATGAGCCACGGTAACCAACAAACGATCAAAAAGACGGTGTCCCGCGAGGGAATCGGGGTCCACTCCGGAACCCCGGCGACGCTGGTATTTCAGCCGGCTCCCGAAGGCCATGGAATCCGGTTCAAGCGGACGGACCTGGATGGGGCCCCGGAGATCCCGGTGGACCTGGACCACGTGGCCGGCACTGAGCTCGGCACCTCCATTGGAGAAGGTGAAGTCCGGGTTCAGACCGTCGAGCACGTGATGGCCGCTCTGGCCGGCAAAGGTATCGACAACGCCGTCCTGGAGCTGTCGGGCCCGGAGCCACCCATCCTGGACGGATCGTTCCAACCCTATTTGGAGGCCCTGCAGGAAGCTGGGGCCGAAGACCAGGGCGTCCCCCGAAAAGTCCTCCAGATACCGGAACCCATAACTCTGGAGCTGGACTCTGGGGAGTTCTACGTCGCCGCACCCGGAGACGGCCTGAGAATCTCCTCCACCATCGAGTTCGACCATCCAGGAATCGGCCGTCAGTTCGGGACCTTCTTCTTCGGAGAGAGCTCCTTCGCTCAGGAGATCGCGCCAGCCAGGACCTTTGGGTTCAAAGCCGATGCCGACGCCCTCCATGCCAGAGGACTCGCCCTGGGGGCATCCCTGGAAAACACGGTCGTCCTGGATGAGAACGGGGTCATGAACGAGGGCCTCCGGTTCCCCGACGAGTTCCTCAGACACAAAGTCGGGGACATGGTAGGGGACCTGAGCCTCTTAGGAGCTTGCCTCGACCTCCACATCGTGGCGGAGCGACCGAGCCACCAGGGAAACGTCGCCTTGGCAAGGGCAGTCAAGAGGGCGGCAGCCAGAGGTCCCGGCGCACCCATCGTGGACGCCGAAAAGATCATGGAATACTTGCCCCATCGCTTTCCCATGCTCCTAGTGGATCGGATCGTGGAAGTGGAGTCCGGGAAGCGCATCGTCGGCCTGAAGAACGTCACCATCAACGAACCGTTCTTCCAGGGGCACTTCCCGGGTCATCCCATCATGCCCGGAGTGCTCATCATCGAGGCCATGGGCCAGGTGGGAGGTCTCCTCCTCATGGACGCTGTGGAGAAGCCCGAGGACTATGTGGTCTACTTCATGGCCCTGGACAATGTGAAGTGGCGACGCCCCGTAGTCCCGGGAGATCAACTGGTGTTCGAACTGGAAATGCTCCAGTTCAGAAGGCACGTGTGTAAGATGAGAGGACGAGGGATAGTGGACGGCCAAATCGTAGCTGAAGCAGACCTCATGGCCCGGATCGTAGAGCGATGAATGATCCGAGTTTGGAAACCGGAAGGACCCTCGAAACGGAGATCCACCCCTCTTCGATCGTGGACCCCGGAGCCGAGTTGGGACAGGGTGTGGTGATTGGACCCTGGTCCATTATCGGGCCGCGTGTGCGCGTCGGGGACGGCACTCGAGTCGGCCCCCACGTGCTCGTGGAGCGTGACACGACCATCGGCGCCGACTGCCAGCTCCATCAGGGAGCGGTGCTCGGGACCGACCCTCAGGATCTGAAATTCCGCGGTGAGGAGACCATTCTCATCGTTGGGGACCGGACGGTCGTCAGGGAGTACGCCACCCTCAACCGTGGCACAGCGGACCTGCACCAGACCGTGGTGGGAGACGATTGTCTGCTCATGGCGTACTCCCACATCGCCCACGATTGCCAGATCGGCAACAATGTCGTGATCTCCAACGCCGTGAACATGGCCGGGCACGTCTTCATCGAAGACTGGGCCATTGTCGGCGGCCTTACGGCCATCCATCAATTCGTCAGGATTGGTGCCCATGCCTTTGTCGGTGGCGCCTCCCGGACCTCCCAGGATGTGCCCCCTTATACTCGGGCTGCCGGAAGCCCCATGAAACTTTACGGGTTGAACAGCATCGGGCTGGACCGTAGAGGATTCTCGAAGGAGGTGCGTCAGGCCCTCAAGACCGCCTACCGTGCCGTCTTTCAGAGCAGCCTCCCGCTGACGCAGGGGCTGGAACAGGCCGAAGCCGAGGCAGAGGACTTTCCTGAGGTCCGGCAGTTTCTCTCGTTCATCCGCTCCAGCGAACGAGGTGTAACCACCTGATGACCGAGAGGGGCGAGACCCTGCGGATGGGAGTCGTTGGCACAGGAAGCCTGGGCTTCCATCACGCCCGTATTCTTCGGGACGTGGACGGGGTGTCCATGGCCGGGGCTTTTGAGATCAACCCGGACAGAGCCGACGAGGTGTCCAGGGAACTGGGAATCGAAGCCCACTCGGATCTGGAAAGCCTCCTCGACTCGACCGACGCCGTGGTGATCGCGGTGCCCACCACCAAACACGAGTCCGTGGCGGTGGCGGCCCTGGAGCGCGGGGTCCACGTGCTCATCGAGAAGCCCATGGCGCCATCTCTGGAAGCCGCCGACCGGATTTTGGCCTCGGCCGAAAAGCCGGGTGCCGTGGTTCAGATCGGCCACGTGGAACGGTTCAACCCTGCAATCTTGGCAGCCGAGGCTTATCTGGAGAGCCCTCTCTTCATCGAATCCCATCGGATCGCTCCCTTCGTGCCCCGGAGCACCGACGTGGCCGTCGTCCTGGACCTCATGATCCACGACGTGGACCTGGTCTGTGGTTTGGTGGGGGACGCCATCGAGGACATCGCCGCCACGGGCCTGCCGGTCCTGACACCCAACGTTGACATCGCCAACGCCCGGCTGACGTTCAGGGGCGGGGCCGTAGCGAATCTGACGGCCAGCCGGGTATCACTGGAGAGAATGAGAAAGCTCCGGATCTTTCAGCGGTCCGGCTATCTCAGCTTGAACCTGGCCGACGGCACCGGAGAGTTCCTCAGGCTCAAGGCGGACTTGCCCTTTCTCTCAGGAGAGGCTGAGTTCCCAGGAGGCATTCCCGAGGATGGAATGTCGGCCATTATCGACAGGATCCCCCTGGAGGGGGCCAAGGTCGAGCCCCTCCGAAGCGAGTTGGAAGCTTTCCGGGATGCCTGTCTGGGTACTCGGGCACCCGCCGTTTCTGGTCGGGACGGACGGGAAGCCCTAGCCGTGACTCTTTCCATCGAGGAGAGGATCCGATCCCATGTCGCTCATTCGTATCAGGCGTAAACGCAAGCGGGAATGGATCGACACACAGAAGGGAAGGACGCCGAAAGTGCTGACCCTCCTTTTTGTCCTCGTCGTCCTCATCATGTGGTACCTCAGCTACCGTTTCTGATCTGGAGAATGGAATGTCGGGCCGGCCGGTCATCCTGATGCTGGCCGGAGAGGCCTCAGGTGACCTCCACGGAGCGCAGGTGGCCCGGGCCCTCCGGGAGCGTTGGTCGTCCGCATCCTTCGTGGGCCTGGGTGGGGAGCGAATGGCCTCGGAAGGCGTGGACCTTCTGGCGGGTTTGGACCAGCTGGCGGTGATGGGGTTCGTGGAAGTCCTCAAGCACCTGCCGTTCTTCAGGAAGCTCGAGAAACTCCTGAAAGACCTCATGAACACCGGGAAGGTCGATCTGGTTCTCCCCATCGACTACCCAGGGCTGAACCTCCGAATGACCCGCTACGCCAAAAGCCGTGGTATCCCCGTCCTCTATTACGTTGCCCCCCAGGTCTGGGCCTGGAAGGCCAGAAGAGCTCGGCAGCTGGCGAACGACGCCCATGAGATCGCCGTCATCCTTCCCTTCGAGGAAAAACTGTTCAAGGACGTCGGGGGACGGGCGACCTTCGTGGGCCACCCCCTACTGGACGATGAGCCGAGAGAGGGGACGGCGCCCGCTTCGGTCCGAGCCCTGGGGCTGGACCGTACCCTTCCGACACTGGCTCTCTTTCCGGGATCGCGGCGCCAGGAGGTGGGAAGGCATTGGCGCCTCTTTCTGGAAACCGGTGCCCGGATCCGGAAAGCCCGCCCCGAGATCCAGCTGGCGGTGGCTCGAGCCCCCTCCATCCCCCGGAACCAACTCGAGGCCCCCGGAGTCGTCGTGGTTGAAGACGGAGAGGCTCTCCTCTCCCAGGCCACCGCGGCCCTGGTGAAGTCAGGCACGACGACCCTCCAAGCGGCCCTGGCCGGCGTACCGTTCGTTACGGTCTACCGGACACATCCGCTGACCTACATCCTGGCCAGACGGCTGGTGAGGGTACCCCATATCGCTCTGGCGAATCTAGTAGCCGGGGACCGAGTGGTGCCGGAGGTGCTTCAAAGTGAAGCCACCCCCGAACACCTTTCGAATCTTCTCTTGCCCCTCCTTGCTCCGGACTCTCGGGAGCGAACAGTGATGATGGAAGGACTGGAACGGATCAGGGGAGCGCTGGGAGCACCAGGGGCTGCCGAGCGTGTGGCGGAGCTGGCGGTGGGGATTCTTCAAGGCAGGGACGGAATCCCCGTGGCCCGGGAGGCCGGCGTAGGATGAACTGGGACAGGGTCCGTGCCGGAGCGGTAGGCGTACTTGGTCGGGGCCTGGTGGGCTCGTATTTCCCGTTCATTCGGTGTGAGCGAGAGGGCACCGAGAATTTTTTGCGGTTCCGCCGCCAGGGGACGCCCGTCATCTTTGTCTTCTGGCACGGCCAGCTCCTGTCTCTCGTGCACTACCACCGCAACGAGGGAATCGTCGTGCTGGTGAGCGAGCACCAGGACGGTGAGTACATCGCCCAGGTCATTCATCGGCATGGGTTCGAGACGGCGAGGGGATCGAGCACCCGAGGCGGGGTACGAGGGTTGAAGGGAATTCTTCGGGCGGCGAAGGAGGGGAGGGACCTGGCTTTTACCCCCGATGGGCCCAGGGGGCCCAGGCACGAGTTCAGGTGGGGCGCTCTGGTGGCGGCCCAACTGACGGGCCTGCCCTTGATCCCCATCGGTCTGGGAGCCGACCGGGCCTGGCACCTGGGGAGCTGGGACAGGTTCATGATTCCGAAGCCGTTTTCGAGACTCCGGATTCGCTACGGGCCTCCTAGGTTCGTAGCCAGGGATGCAACGGAGAGCGACCTGAAAGGAATAGCCCAGGACATCCGGGAAGAGCTGCGAGCCTTTACACTGGAGTTGGACCCCGCTGAAGCATCGATCCGGGAGGAGCTTGATGACAACCGGTGACCACCCGAGCTGGCCCAGGAGAGACGAGCCGGCCCCCATCACCGAAGCCAGGGGGTCCAAGCCAAGCTCCGTGAAAGCCCGGCGATGGGTCGTGGATTGGTGGGCCGGAGGCGGAGGGAAGTGGGGTCGCGTCATGCGCCTCATGACGCTGCCCCTGGAGCACGGCTTCAGGGTCGGGGCCAACCTTCGGAACCGACTGTACGACAGCGGGATTCTCCCCCTGCAGATGGCCCCGATCCCCGTGATCTCGGTGGGAAACCTCACGGTGGGGGGAAGCGGGAAGACCCCGTTTTCGGCATGGCTCGTCCAAGAGCTGAGATCACGAGGGCAACGGCCGGCCCTCGTTGCGCGGGGATACGGGCAGGACGAGATGGTCTTGCACCGGCAGTGGAACCCTGATTGCCTCGTGCTGGCTCAGGAGGACCGGGCTTACGGGGCATGGAAGGCCTCGAAGAAGGGTGCCACCGTCGTGGTCCTCGACGACGGATTCCAGCACCGGCGCCTCGCCCGTGACCTGGACATCGTCCTGGTGGCTTGCAGTAGCCCCAGCCGAGTCACCCGCCTTCCTCGCGGGCCGTACCGAGAGGACTTTTCGGCCGTAACCCGAGCCGGGGTCGTAGTCGTCACACAAAAAGGAAAGACCGACTCCACCCTGGAAATGGAGATGGCTCTGGACCCCTATCTGAGGGAGCCTCCGGTAAAGGTTTGCTTTTCACCCAAGGGGTGGACGGACCTCAAGGGAAGCCGCTCCGCCGCCCCCGAGGGCGAGTACCTCGCCGTGTGCGGGATCGGAGAGCCGGACGGGTTCTCCCGGATTCTCACGGAGACCACCGGCCGTCAGGGGGAGTTGCTTTCCTTCCCCGACCACCACGACTACACCTGGGCCGATGTCGTCGAGATCGCCAACCGGCGGAAGGGACGGGCTCTGGTCACCACCGAGAAAGACGCGGTGAAGCTTCACGCTTTCCGAGACGACCTCCCGGATCTCCGGGTTCTCCACCTCCAGGTAGAGTTCCTGGCCGGGGAGGAACGTCTCTGGGCTCATGTGGAGGCTGTCCTGGGCCCGGGGGGGGCGGGACAGGGATGAAGGTTCACGTCCTCTGCGTGGGTCAGGTCAAGGGCAACCTTCGGACTGCGGTCGCCGACTATGAGGAGAGGGCCGGCAGATACTGGCGTCTTCAGGTTACGGAGGTCGCCGCCGGGGTCGGCAAAGGCCGAAAGGGGGAGGATGGGGCGGTGAGGTCTGCGGAGGAGGAACGGCTTTTGGGCAAGCTGGCTGAAGGGGGGGAGGTCGTGGCCCTCACCCGGTTCGGGGTACCCGTGGGGTCCCGAGCCCTGGCTCGGTTCATGGAAGAGCGGGCCAACCGATCGGTTAGGGAC
>JABDNZ010000554.1 GCA_013043565.1 Gemmatimonadota bacterium
CTCCCCGACGTCCCCGGCCGGATCTCCCCGAAGGTCGGCGTAGAAGCGGTACTCCCACGGACGGCCGGGAATGGGCCTGGACTCGAGTTTGCTGAGATCCACCCCCCGCTCGGCGAATACCCCTAACGACCGATAGAGAGAGCCCGGCTCGTGGGCCACCACGAAGGCGATGGAGGTCTTGTTGGCGGGTCCAAAGCTTTCTTCGGTCCCGGGTCCACTATCCGGCCCGGAGCCATTCGGAGCATCCAGATGGACATTGTCCTCCTGTCCTCCGGTCTCCTTCCGCGCTACGGCGAAGAAACGAGTGTGATTCCGGTGGTCGTCCTCGATCTCTGAGAATAACGGAGCGGCTCCGTAGAGTTCTCCGGCCAGAACGGACCCAATGGCGGCATCGTAGTCACCCTCACCCGTCATCAGATCCTGGACACTTCCCGCCGTGTCATACACGGCCACGGGTTCGATCTCCGGATGATCTCTGAAGAACCCTTGGCACTGCTGAAGCGCAACGGGATGGGACGCCGCCGTACGAATCTCGGAAAGCTCGGTCCCGGGTGGCGCCAGAAAAGACAGCCGAATCCTGACCCGGGTCTCCCCAACCACATGAAGACCGGCCTGAACGATGCGATCCAGGTTACCCTGAACGAATCCGGCCAGGGTGTTCTCGACGGGAACGAGGCCTCTCTCCGCTTCCCCGCTGGCCACGGCAGCCATCAGATCGTCGAAGGTCCTGGCCGGAACAAGTCGGAGCCCGGTCCCATAGAGTGTCTCTGCAGCTTCGTGGCTGAAGGCTCCTGCCACACCCTGGATGGCCACGGCCATCCCCTCGCCTGATGTCGACACAGCGGCCTTCCATGGAAAAGCCCGGCACCGGCCGGGCCGTCGGTTGAACGTCGATCTTCGCCGAGGATGCCGAAGAGCGTTTTTGCTGTCAAGGAACAGACAAGTGGTAAAGCCGAGGAACGGTTCCCATAATGGTGGAGGGCGGTACAACGGTTCCAGTGTTCGGGGCTTCTCACTAAGAGGAGACCTCCGGCCGCCAAGGGCATCTCGGGTACCGGCCGCCGACCACACCAAGGAGCGTGGGGTATGACCGATCCCGCCCAACGATCGCCACTCGATCGGAGTCGTAGGGAACCGCGGGAGGGAAACATCAGCCTCCTTCATCACGCGGTGATTCTCTCCGGCGCCTTTTTTCTTTTGAACCTGATCCCATCCGACCTCTCGGGGCAGTCCGTCTTCGGCCGAACTCTCCTGCGGGGAGACACCTTGGCTATCGAAGGCGTAGGGCTGAGCCTGGTAAACGCCGCCGACTCCACCGTGGCCCAGGTCACGAGCGACGATCTCGGCCGGTTCCGGCTTCCGGCCCCGGCCGGCGGGGCCTTCCGCATCCGGGCAAGCAGGATCGGCTATGCCGCCGTTGAGGCGGAGGTGGTGGTTCGCGACGCGGAATCCCTCGAGGTCGAACTTCGCATGGCGCCGGAAGCCATTCCTCTGGATCCCATCCTGGTGGTTGGTCGCCGGGAGGTGGAGAAGGGGACGATCGAGGAGTTCTATGACCGCATGGCCCGAATGAAACAGGCAGGAAAGGGCCAGTTCATGACCCGGGAGCAGATCGAAGCACGGAAAAGCCTGAATCTGGGTCTCATCATGAACACCATCCCGGGCGTGTGGACCCAGGGCATGAACGGCACTCCCCGGCTGCTGAAATCGAGTCCTCGCGGTCGGGGTGTGTTCTGTTCACCCGAGTTCTTTCTCGACGGTCAACCAATGCTGGGCGGATTTCGGAGCTTCGTTCCCGACGACCTGGAAGGGATCGAGGTTTATCGGGGCTACGGAGAAGCGGTCCCCGGAGAGTTTCCTGACGAATGCGGCCAGGTGTTCCTTTGGCGCCGTCCCGACTGGGGGAACCCCATCACCTGGGGACGGACGTTTGCGGCAGTCGGCCTAGGGGCTGTGGTTTGGTTCCTGACCTCGTTGATCGGCGGGTGAAAACGAGGCCGGCGAGGCCCGGGCATGTCGAAACTCGACCCCGTCCGACACGGGATGCAACTATACGAATCGTTGAGCGTATAC
>JABDNZ010000562.1 GCA_013043565.1 Gemmatimonadota bacterium
CTACTATGTGATGCCATACCTCGAGGGGGAGTCGTTGCGGGATCGCTTGGCCCGGGAGGGCGAGCTGCCCGTGGCCGAGGCGGTGAAGATCCTGCGGGAGGTCACCGATGCCCTGGCCGCCGCTCACGATGTGGGCGTCGTACACCGGGACATCAAGCCCGACAACATCATGCTCTCCGGTCGGCACGTGGTTGTGGCGGACTTCGGTGTGGCGAAGGCGGTGAGCGAGGCCACAGGCCGACACGAGCTCACCACGAAGGGTGTGGCCCTGGGAACGCCAGCCTACATGGCGCCGGAGCAGGCCGCAGCCAACGAGCACATCGACCACCGGGCCGACATCTACGCCGTGGGAGCCATGGGGTACGAGCTCCTTTCGGGCCGGCCTCCGTTTACCGGCATGACGGCGCAACAGGTGCTGGCGGCCCATGTAACGGAAGCGCCCAGGCCGGTGACTGAGCTGCGGGACACCGTACCGGTGGGCCTGGGCGACGTGCTCATGCGCTGTCTGGCGAAGAAGCCGGCCGATCGTTGGCAGAACGCCGAGGAACTGCTCCAACAACTCGAGTTCTTTGCCACGCCTGGCACGGGAGTGACCCCGGCGCAGACACAGCCGACAACGGCCGCAAGCGGCGCAAAAGGAACCCCGCTTTGGATGAAGGTCGCAGCCCCGTTGGCCCTGGTAGCCCTCCTGATCACGGTCTGGTTCGGTGTACGGGAGCCGGCGGGGTCAGAGACGGACACCGCGGCTTCCGGTGGGGCTGCATCGGAGATCAGGGCCGACGGCTTCGTCGTGGTGCCCTTCGTGAACCAGACCGGCGTCGATTCCCTGGCGACCCTCGGCTCCGTCCTGGCCGACTACCTCACGGGCCAGGTGTCGCGGAACCGGATCGGGTGGGTGGCCCCCGCGTCGACGGTCCGGGAGTTGACGGCGGAACGCACCGAGGGTACCGAGGCCGTTCCCTACTACGCAGGTGAGACGGGAGCCAGGTACGTGGTATCAGGATCCTACTTCCGACAAGGCGATGCCCTGATGGTCCAGGCGGAGGTCAGCGACGCAGAGACCAGTGAGCTGGTGGCCTCGGTGGGGCCTGTGGAAGGTCCCCTCACGGACTTTATGGATGCTGCCACCGCCGCCACTGAGCAGGTTCTTGTGGTTTTGGCCCGGATCCTGGATCCCGCCGCAGCCCCTCCTTCGGTGGGTGGGAACCCCAGGAGTTATGCCGCCTATCAGGACTACGATCAGGGATTGGAGCTCTGGGTCCAGGGCGATCGGGCTCGGGCCCTGGAGTTCTTATACCGGGCCTTGGAGAAGGATTCCTCCTACGCCGAGGCCCTGATCATGGCTTCCACCACCGAGTGGAACCTGGGCCGCATCCCCCGGGCGGACACGGTGATCCAGATCGCGGAGCGTTACAGGGATCAAATGAGCCCATGGGACGTGGTGAACCTCGATTGGCTCCAGGGTTGGTTTGCGGGGGACCGGGAGGAGATCTACCGCGTAGGACGGCGGTGGGCCGAGCTAGACCCGGTACGGGGCGGCGACTGCCGGGGAGCTCGCATGGCAAACCGCCTCCGCGAGGCGGTGGAAGACTGCATGAAGTGGTACGACCGAAGCTACGACAGGACCGGCCTCATTGGGTTCTTCTGGTCGGACCTGACCATATCTCTCCACCTCCTGGGAGAACACGAGAGGGAACTGGAGCATGCCCGAACGGCCCGGGAGTACAACCCTTCCTCTCAGGGGGCATTCTTACACGAGGGCGTGGCTCTGGCGGCATTGGGTCGGGTGGACGAGGTCCGTGTTCTCATGGAGGAAGCCAGGACCCACGGCGACGCCTTCAACCAGGGATCGCTGCATCGGCAGGTGGCCATGGACCTCCGCTACCACGGCCACGAAGAGGCCGCCCAGGAACTCCTGGAGGAATCCTTGAGGAGGTACGAGGAGGCCGGGGTCATCGGGTCTGCCGCCGCCGCGTTGGGAGACCGGGAGACCGCCCTGGCCATGGAAGAGGTCCTCATGGAGATGGAGGCTGCCCCCTATGTCTTCGGAATCCCGGCCCGCTGGCGGGCTCTGATTCGGGCACAACTCGGGGAGATGGACACGGCCGTGCAGTTTCTGGAAGAGGCCTATGCCGCGGGCTCCGCGTTCGGGATGTGGATTCACTATCAGCCTCAGCTCGACGCCCTACGGGGATAACCAGCCTACGAGAGGTTCATCGCGCCACGGTAAAGTCCCCCTTCCCCGGGGGGAGGTCTCGTCCAGCTCCGCATCTGTCGGACTTCGAGCTCATTCAGGAGGCGGGGTTGGGGTTGGCCGAATCGGCACGCGGTACCACGACCCGGAGCCGCTCCCGTCAAAAGTCGTACATCCGGTAGTTCGGGAATCCGATCAGCATCTGAGCACCGATTGAACACCACCGCCTCGCCGGAGTAGTACCGACCGTTCCAGAAACTTCCCGGCCCCGGCGACACCGGCCTCTGCGCCAGCTCCCTCCCGGCCCCGGGAGAATCGAGATCCGCGAAGGAGGACGTATGAGCGACCGCAAGAAGGCCAGTGATTTTCCTCAGGAAGTGCTGAAACTGTTCGACGGTTATGTGCACGGGTTCATCGAGCGACGGGACTTCTTGGAGGGGGCGGCGAAAGTTCTGGGCGGAGGAGCCGCGGCCCTCGGCGTCCTGGACGCCCTCCAACCTCACTATGCGTGGGCCCAGCAGGTGCCTTCGGACGATCCGAGGATCCAGGCTCAGTACGTAGAGTACCCGTCACCCAGCGGATCCGGGACCATGCGGGGCTATATGGCCACGCCCCGGGGAGCCTCCGAGCCGAAGCCCGCCGTTCTGGTGATCCACGAGAATCGCGGCCTGAACCCCTACATCGAAGACGTGGTTCGTCGCTTTGCCGCGGCCGACTTCATAGCCCTGGGACCGGACGCCCTGACTCCCCTGGGGGGATATCCGGGGAACGACGACGAAGGCCGGACCCTGCAGCGTGAGCTGGATCCGAACGTGATGATGGAGGACTGGGTGGCAGCCTTCGAGTTCCTTCGCACGCACCCGTCCTCAACGGGGCGGGTAGGGGCCGTTGGGTTCTGCTACGGAGGCGGGGTGGTAAACCGTCTGGCGGTCCGCCTCCCGAACCTGGGCGCCGGGGTGCCTTTCTATGGCTCCGCACCGCCCATCGAGGGAGTGGCCAACATCAACGCTCCCCTCCTCATCCAGTACGCCTCACTGGACGAGAGAGTGAATGCGGGATGGCCTGGGTACCAGCAGGCGTTGGACGCCGCCGGGAAGAGCTACACCATGCACATGTACGAGGGCGCCAACCACGGCTTCCACAACGACACGACACCGCGCTACGACGAGGACGCGGCCCGCCTCGCCGAAGAACGGACCATCGCTTTCTTCAACGAACACCTGCGGGGGTAGGCCGGCGGACACCGGGGGGGGTTCCGTAAGACTGTCAGACCCCCCTGCGACATTTCTCTCCCAAACACCGAAGGGAGGGAACTGCCATGTTCGAAGCTTCACTGGGCCCGCCCCAGCACCATCAAAATCTCACGATCTTTCCCATCCTCGTCGAAGAGGAGCGGGAACTCCCCTACGGTCTCATGGCCGAAGCCCTATCCATGGGCATCCTGACGATTGCGGAGAAAGACGGGGGTCATGTCCCGTACCTGCTCGCCACCAACACGGCCATTCATCCCATCCTGATTCTGGACGGGGAGCAGCTCATCGGGGCCAAGCAGAACCGCATGACCAACCGGTCCATCATCCTTCCACCCAACAGCATCACTGAGATTCCCGTGTCCTGCATGGAAGAGGGTCGGTGGCACTTCGTAAGCGATGACTTTGCACCGGCACCCCAGCACGCCCCGTCCAAGGTCCGGAAGAAGGCCCGAGAGATTGAAGCAAGGTCAAGCATCGACGCGGCGATCCGGGGCCAAGGCGCCCGGACCAGTCACCGGGACCTGGCTCAAGCCCAGGGCATGGTGTGGGAGGAGATCAGGAACTTCGAAGACAAGCTCGGCAGGGCTTCCGATACGGGCGCCCTGAACTCGGTCTTCGAAAGCCGACGATCGGAGCTGCCGCACTGGATCCGGGCTTTCCCCCTTCTCCTGGGCCAGATCGGCCTGCTGGCCTTCCAGGGGAAGGTGCCCCTGGGGATGGATGCGGTGGGCTCGCCAAAGCTATACAGAGAAGTCCACGAGCGGGTCCTCACCGGGTATGTGTTGGACGCCTTGGAAGGGCGGTCCCGACCGGACCCCGTCTATAGTCCGGGTCCGACGGGAGGCCCCCGGGAAGATCGGCGACCGGATCGTGATGACCGCCGTCAGCCCGCGATAGAGCCCGCGCCGAGCGTTTTCGCCGAGCGGTTTATCGAGCAGATGAAGGACGCCGACCGGACCCCGTCCGAATCCGTGGGGATGGGAGAGTACCGGATCCTGAAGGGAAACGTTGTGGGAAGCGAGCTGGTGGACCAGGACAAGCTGGTGCACCTGTCGGCCTTCCCTGCCGACGACCGGGCAGGATTCTGGAACCGTCCGGGCCAGGCCAGACCCACCGGACCGACGAACCCCAGAGGGGGACGCATAGCCCGGCCCAGCCAGAGGAAGGGGAGGTACTAGGAGATTAAGCCTCGTCACCCACCTGCGGCTTCGGCCAATCGATGGTCGGCTGTCAGTAACTCCAGGCCGGCGATCCTCCGGCGGGCCAGCAGGTAGGTGGCGAGGTGAAGGGCGTCGAGTGTCCTGAGGGGCCGGGTGGGTGAGACCTGACAGGCCATCTCACACACCATGGGGGTGACCTCCCAGATCTCGCAGCGGGCCCAGAGGGCGTCCAGATCACGCCCGGCATCGGCCAACTGCTCCTCAGAGACCTGCCCGGCTGAGCGGAGCCGCAGGAAGGCTCGCCCGGCCTCTACCAACGATAGGCGAGACGTGATCAGCGTGCTGGCACCACCAATCTTCCTCTCGATGTCCGGTGTGGTGCCCCCCTCGAGCACGGCGCGAAGAACGGCGGATCTGTCCAGGTAGAGGGCAGATGGCATCGGTCAGTCCGGGGTCCGATCCGCCCGGAGCTCATCGAGGAGAGCCTGTGTCGCGCCTGGCTCCAGCCCCATACCCCCGGCCTTCCAACGCCATCGCCCCTTCGACTGCCGAGCCCTGGTGATTTCTCCCGCCTCAGCCAGAGCCTGAAGCGTGTCCTCGGATTCCAATGGCGGCGGTGGCTGCCTGGGAGGGCGCAGCTCCGCCACCACCTCGTCCCGATCCGTCACGAGGACGATCTCGCCGGCCTTCACGGCCCTCAGGTACTCGGAGAGGCGAGCCTTCAGCTGCTTGACACCCACGGCTTTCATGAATCCATGGTAGTCACCGGTGGTCACTTGGTCAATCTGCACCTACTTGACTGGACCTCCTTCGCGGTCGGGTTGAATCCTGGGCACGCCAAAGTGTGGGCAGAGTCCCGGGGCGAAGCCATGATCAGGGGGGTCGGGGAGGCCCCTCGCACAAGACCGTTGCTGCCCCGCCAGCCTAGGCGCATGTTTCCGTTGCCTGAATCGTCAGACACCCGGATCGAGCGCGGGCCCCGGAGTTCCCTTCCGAATCCCGGGACACCCGCGTCTCTACATAGGGAGGAACCCATGAAGAAGATCTTCAGGTCCCTGCTGGTACTCACCGCCGTCCTGGCCATCTCGTGCGCAGCACCCCCGGAGGAGGCACCCCCGGTCGACCTGGCCGCCGAAGAAGCCGCCGTACGAGTGGTCGTGGACCAGTTCGGCGAAATGTGGGAAACCGAGGACGTAGGCCTGGCCGCCCAGATCTTCTCTCAGGGCCCCGATCTCTTGGTGTACGGCACCGATGCCGCAGAGGTCTGGGTCGGATACGACCTGTTCGCGGCCTCCCTGGAGGAGCAGTTCGCTTCCTATGAGGACACGGAGGTGACGACACGAGATCAGGTCGTGACCGTGCACTCCTCGGGGGAAATCGCCTGGATGCGAGAAATCGCCGACTGGCATGTCACGGTGGGCGGCGAACGGATGGAGGTGAATGACATGCGGGTCACGGGAGTCCTGGAAAAACGAGACGGGGCCTGGTTGTTCGTACAGATGCACGTCTCGGTGCCTGTTTCCGGGCAAATCGTAGCGTACTGATCGCCAACATCGGAGGCAGCTGAAGCCAGCCCACGGCCCCGGATACTACGGGGCCGTGGGCGTCACTAGCTCTTTGGAAGGGCCTCCGCTCGGGGTGAGGAAAAGCTCATGGAGATGACGTATCACGTGCTCCACGCCGCCTATGCGGTGGGCCTGATCTGGTACCTGGTTCGCACCGGTCTCTCGACGCAGAACCTTCCCGAGATCGAGCCGATCATCTTTCCGAAGAAGCGGTTTGGCGCGTGGATACCGGCGATGGCGGTGGGGTTGATGTTCGCCCTGGTCGTGGTCTCCGACGATGGGGCCGACCTCCTCCTCTTACTGATGATGCCGGCGTCACTTTGGATCCTGGTGGCTTGGTGGCGGAAGATCAGGCTCGTCTGGGTACTCCAGGGGGTTGTCTTGGGCCTGGTCGCCTTCGCCGCGGGGATTCCTGCCAGGGACAACGGACTCATCTCTGAGACCGTGCTCTGGGTGATGCCCGGGTTCGTTCCTTTCATGTACGTGGCGGGGGGACTCCTCCTCGACCGCACCGGTTTGAGCGCCACCCAGCTTCGATCCGCGGAACCAGGCAAAGCCTTAAAGGGCTTCCTCTGGGGTTGTTTGCTCTTCCTGCCCATGGGGTTCTTCAACGTTGTGGACGGCCCCGTCGCTGGAGACCTGACCTGGGTCACGGAATGGTGGATGCCCCTTTCGGCGCCCTGGTTCTCCGGGATCGCCGAGGAGGCCTGGTTCCGGCTCTTCCTCATGGGCTTCTGCTTCTTCCTCCTCAGGCCGGTGTTTCGCACTCGTCCGGCGTTGGCCGTGGCGGTCACCGTGGTCATCTGCGGGATTACCTTCGGACTGATCCACGGCCGAACCATGGAGCGGTTCCTCACCACCGGCCTCCTTTACGGCGTGCCGATGGCCACGGTCTTCGCCAAGCGGGATTGGGAGCATGCGGTGGGAGCCCACTACATAGTGAACATGCCGTCCTGGGTGATGGCTTTCCTCGGAGCCTAGACGGGTAGCACCCGGAAACCCTCCAGCCGAGCGGCGAACGCCAGACGTTCATCGTAGGTCACCAACTCTGCCCGATCCGTGGATCCAGCCCAGACCCGGGCCGCCGCAAGCTGGAGCGCGTCGGCCGCCTTCAGCCCGTGCACTCGAAGGAGGCGGACCGCCCGGTCCCTTACTTCCTCGGAGGGTAGGATCTCCAGCCACGATTCCTGGAGGGTATCCAGTAGATCGAGGACCCGTTCTTCCTCATCCACCGAGAGGCGATCCTCCCGCCGCAACCTGGCCGCCGCCGACACGCACTCCACCGGAGTACCCCACCAGGCTACGATCTCCGGGTCCTGCGACAGGAGTCCGCCCACTTCCGCCGTGGCCTCTTGTTCCAGAAGCAACGGGACCAGGGCCGACGTGTCCCAGAACCTCACCAGCCCTCGGCCCTCTCTTCGAGGACCGCCTCCAGGCTGCGTCCGTCGGGGTCCGACGGGCGTGGTAAATCGAAGAAGTCCGGATCGAGACGGACTGAAGGCCCCCGAGCCAGGCCCGCTCCAACCAAGTCTGCTGCTCTGCCTTCCAACGCAGGGCCCCCTTCCAGCGCCACCAGCCGAGCCACTGGCCTTCCCCTATCCGTCACCACCACGTCCTCTCCGGCCTTCACCCTCCGGAGGTACTCGCTCAGCCGCGCTTTTAGCCGACCGATGGACACCCGCTCCTTTGTCATCATGACTCCTTAGTCAGATCTATCTGACTAAATTAGTCATATCGAAAATGGTCGACCAGAGGCATACGTCTGAACCCAGGCAGGGCGGGACTACTGCCCCACCCGGACCGTGTACACTGAGAGGCCCGAGGACGTGCGAGCCCCTGAGGGAGGAGGAAGGAAAGTGGGAGTAGGGCACGATTGGGCCGGACGGCTCCCAGCCCCTTGGACGGGCCCGCTACCTCCAGAAATCCTCAGGGAGTTCCCCAGCCTTCAACAGCTGCACTGCCTGCAATGCTGTGGTACCACATTCGCAACGGTGCGTGGCGATACCAGCGGTTCGCAGAGCGCATTGTGCATTAGGCCCACATTCCCCGATCAACACATCACTGACCTTTCGGTCACTGAGGGCTCGGGCCACGCAAACTTCAGGGTCGTCCCGGGCGCCCCGCGCTGGGTTTTCCACCGATTCCCAAGCCAAAGTGTCCGGGTCAACCAGAAGCAGGTAGGCCGACCGACAAAGACCTGACTCAACCTTCGCCTCAAAGCTGGGCGAACTCACCGTAAGCGCGACTGTACTCATTCCCTGTCTCCCATCTGCATCGGTTGAAGTGGAACCCGCGCTGCGGGCAGGGAACATTCAGGCAACATCTTCCCACGTAAGACGGAATCCGATGTCGTGGATCGGAACCTATATGCACACTAGCAATCGGGACGCCGAGGAAGAATCGGGGAATAGCCCTAGGCATGTTTCGGTTAATACCTAGTCCGGCCCCTCGCCGGATCTTGACCCACGGGGTAGGGATTTCGGTGGGGTAAGGAACTGCCGGCTTAGCTTTGCCCCCTGCCTTTCATGACCAATTGGACCAGCATCGGCACTGATCGCACTTGCATCTTCTCCATGAC
>JABDNZ010000564.1 GCA_013043565.1 Gemmatimonadota bacterium
CTCATAGGTGACCACCTTTACTCCGTTCTCGCCGCCCCAGGTCCCGAAAGAGCCAGGGGTCGGGTACCCCACGTCGGACACCAGCGGGAGACCCGTTTTCTCTGCAATCCAATGAGCCAAAGTGCCCATAGCGTCATCATCGATGCAGGCGAGTGGGGCGTGAAGAGCCACGACCGTGTCCGGCCTCAGGTCCTCGATCAAGCTGATCAGAGCCTTCGTTTCCAGTTCCGAGCCGGGTTCCGAGCCGGGGCTCAGCGCCACGTCGGGAGTAGAATCCATGGTGGATCGATGGAGCACCGGATCAGGGCTCCAATCCCCAGTCGGGAAGTTCCGGTTCAGATCAACGCCCCGGGCATTTCCCCTCGTCCCCCGGATCAGACCATCCGGGTTCACCGCCAATACGGCAGCGCAGTGGGGAGACGGATCCGATAGAAGCCTGAGTGCCCGGGACAGGGCCACGGTGGTTTCTCCTTCCTCGCCATGTATCCCCGCATGGATCAGAACTCGGCACGATCCGGACGGGCGCCAAACCTCCAGGGGGATGCCAAGGTGGGAGATCCCGTAAGTGGCAGGGCCCCGCCGAAGGGTGCCGATGTCCCTGACGGAGCGAAGGTTCATGCCGGGGGCCTTCCAACGTTCATCACGAACCGTTCGTAAACCTCCTCCAGATTTTCCAATACGACACCTTTCAACTCCATGTCAGCTCCTTCGATGGTGTTTCGAAGAACCTTCAGAGTCAGCTGCTGTTGGCATGCCGAAGCCAATGGGTCGAAACTCAAGTGCCATCGTTCGGGGGCCACGCCGCCTCGGTCGAGGTCGTAGGGTCGAAAGAAACCGAAGGACCTCGAATCGGCTATCCTCCGATCCAGCCAGTGGTGCAAAGGCCCGAACATTCCTCCGGGCTCCACCTCGGCGGGTATGAGTTCGATCTCGTAGCCGGCTGGCCGGCAAAAAGCATCAAAAACGTCTAGGTCGGTACCCCAATGATGTCTCGAGGCCCCGGGGAGGGCAGACCATCGGAGGATGGCAAAAACCAGCTCCCGCCCGCTGAGCCTTCCGATATCCAGTGGCCTGGCAGAGGAATCCAAAACGGCGAGCTCCCCGCGTGCCTTCCGGTTCCAGATGGAGAGCTGGCTCACGAAGCTCCGAAACCCGCTCAGGACCTCGAGGTCGAAGCCCGCTGAAGCCGCCGCCGTCCTTAGGTCGAGGAAGGGCTCGACGACTCCCGCATTCACGGGAACGCCCAGCAGTTCCAACTCTTCTGCCGAACAGAGATGGCGCTCGGATTCTCCGGTGAGGTGAGCGGAATCCAATGTTCGTCCTCTGGTTGCGATGAGACGAGCCCGTGCGGCCAAGGGTCAATATGAAGATGGCGGAGGGGTTGGGACAGAACGACGTGGCGTACGCCGTCCTTAGCCGGACCCACTCCCCCGGTCCTAGCCACCCAAGTCCCTTGCACCCCGTTCAGACACTCGCACATGTTGGATCGCGATGAACGAGTTCCTGCTGATCCTGCTCGCTGTAGCCGTCGCTGCCGGCATCGTCTACGGGTCGGTGATGGCCGACCGGAAGCGTCGTCTCGTATTGAGAGCGGTGGCGAGGAAGTTGGGGCTCGCCTTCGACCCAGCCGCCGACTTCCGACTCCATCTGGCCTACGCGCATCCGATCTTCCGCAAAGGTCGATCCAGAAGAGGCACGAATAACCTGTATGGGGTCATGAGCCTAGCCGGCTACCAAATCCACGTACGCATGGGTGATTACCGGTATACCACCGGCAGCGGAAAGAACCGTCGGACCCATCGCATCAGCTATGCCGCCTTTCAGCTGCCTTTTGTGGGCGTCCCCGACCTTCTGGTTCGGAGGGAAGGGATCGGCGACAAGATCGTTGGCGGGATAGGATTTGACGATATCGACTTCGAGTCAGAGGAATTCAGTCGAGCGTTCTGGGTGAAGAGCAGCGAAAAGAAATTCGCTTATGATGTAATCCACCCCCGAATGATGGAGTTCCTCCTCCGAGGCCCCACGCCGCATGCGGAAATAGTCCACGACGTATGCCTGGTCCTCGAAGGCTGGGGGCGATGGGACCCTGAGACCTTCAACGGCGCACCGGGATGGTTTCAGGCGTTCCTGGGGCGGTGGCCGGAACACGTGACCGATCGCCTGGAAACCAGGTAAGGAACCAGCCTATGAACCCCGGTCTTGGCGTCGTCTTCTTGGTCTTGGCGGTGGCCCTCGTTTGGGTCCTGGCAACCTTCAACCGATTCATCCGCCTCCGCCAACATCTCCGCGAAAGCTGGGCAGACATCGACGTAGAATTGAAACGCCGATACGACCTCATTCCCAATCTCGTGGAAACCGTGAAGGGGTATGCCCGGCATGAGAAGGAGGTCCTGGCTCGGATCGTGGAACTGAGGACTCTCGCCGTGGCGAGCCAAGGGGTAGCCTCGGCCCAAGCCGTGGACGAGTCGAAGCTGTTGATGGGCCTAAAAGAAATCTTCGCGGTGGCGGAGAGTTATCCTGACCTGAAGGCTGATCGGACCTTTCTCGACCTTCAGAGGCAGTTGGCTCTCACGGAGGATCGCCTCGCCGCGGCTCGAAGGTTCTACAACGGGAATGCTCGAAGTCTGAACGCCCTCCGGGAGACGGTTCCCACGAACCTCGTTGCCAAGATGATGAATATCGAGCCGGCGTCATACTTCGAACTGAATACGGAAGCCGAACGGGTCGTGCCCCGGGTCTTTGCCGAGGGAGGGGAGTAAAACGCGAAGGCGGAGCCCTCAGAAGAGACCTGCGGAGGATCCCCATGCCGCGACCTCGTATGACCCGACCCTGCCAAGCCCGCCAAAAGCACACTTTTCCGTAACGTGCCCGTCACGGTGCAGTAAAAGCTGTTACAAACCAGTCCCCGGGGCCTTTGAGGGAGAGGGTGGGAGCCCGTAGCTTCCCGGCGAATTCATAGCGGATTCGGAGGGAGTCGGCGTGTTCCACGCCGTGAGCCTCACAACAAGGCGTGCCCTCCGGGGCCGAACACCACGGAAGGACCTTCGGTGAAGACATCAAAGTGGTTCAGCAGGAGTCTCGCTCTCCTGGTATTCCTTTTCCTTTCGACCGTGACCCAAGCCGCCGCTCAGCAGGCGGGATCAGGGGCGGCCGACGAGTTCCCTCAGTTCGACTTCGAAGGTCTGTTCTACCTCACCTACCAGATGGGAGAGAACGGGGGAGAGGACTTCAGCAAGTTCGCCGTAACGAGGTCCTACTTCACCACCAAGGTGGACATCCTTCCGATGCTGTCCGCGCGTATCACCATGGATGCGCGCCAGGACGACACCGGCGACATGAAGGTCCGGCTGAAGTACGCCTACGGAAAATTCGACTTCGGCGACTGGGGCGGCCTGAGCAAGGTGAACCTGGAAGCCGGAGTCATTCACATGGCCTGGCTCGATTTCGAGCAGAAGGTCAACCTGTACCGGATGCGGGACAAGATGTTCATGGAACGATCCGGCCTGTTCAACTCCGCAGATATCGGGGTGATGCTGGCCGGGGGGTTTGGTGAGGACCTGTCCGACAAGTATCAGGACGAAGTAAGCAGCTACTACCCCGCCAAGTACGGAAGCTGGGCGGTGGGTGTGTACAACGGGGGCGGGTACAGCGCCAAGGAGAAGAACGAGGACAAGACGGTCCAGGCCCGGGTCACGGTCCGGCCGCTTCCTGACGTGCTCCCTGGCTTTCAGTTCTCAGGCTTCGGACTTCTGGGTGAAGGAAACCAGGAGGGCGAACCGGACGAGACGCCCGATTACAAGGTCTTCAACCTCACGGCCTCATACCAGTTTCCCCAAGGTACCTTCACGGCCCAATACGTCACCGGCGAAGGGAACCAGGAAGGCAGCTGGTTCGAAGAAACGGATCCCTCCATGGCCACCGAATACGACGGTTTCTCCCTTTTCGGGGAAATCAAATTGAACGCCAACTGGCGCCTGGTCGGCGGGTTCGACGACTTCACCCGGACCCCGGAAGACGGCGACCGGAGCTTCACCCGCTTCCACGGCGGGGTCGGATACGACTTCGGAGGTCGGAACCTCCTCCTTTTCGATCTCGACCGCAGGAGCTGGGACGACGATGTCCTGGAGACCGACACCCGCTTCCAGACGGTGATGCAGGTCAGGTTCTGAGGGAGAGGGGGGAGGACCGGGCTCGGCGGCCAGAAACTGGCCTAGCGGCCCAGAACCCTCCTTGCGGCAGCGCCGGCGGCCTCGATGTCGTCGGCGCTGATGTTATGGTGGGTAATGAGCCGAATCCGGCGGTCTTTCGGCGGGTTCACGCTCACACCCTCCCGCGCCCATCCCTCCACGAAGGCTTCGGCATCCATGAGCCCCGAGGGGATTGTGGCGAAGATAATGTTGGTCTCCACCTCCTCCGGTGGGCAGTCCAACTCCAGGCCCGCCTCGGCCAACCGGGCTGCCAGAAGCCGGGCGTTGGCATGGTCCTCCGCCAGCCGGTCCACCATGGTGTCCAGGGCCACGATGCCGGCGGCCGCGATGACCCCTGCTTGCCTCATGCCTCCTCCCACCGCCTGGCGCCACCGGCGAGCCTCTTCCACGAAATCACCCGACCCGAGGCAGATAGCCCCAACCGGACAACCCAATCCCTTGGTCAGGCAGACCGTGACGCTGTCCGCATCGGCGGTGAGCTCCCGAACCGATACTCCCTGGGCCATCGAAGAGTTGAAGATCCTGGCTCCATCCAGGTGGACCTTCATCCCATGAGATCGAGCGGTATCCGATAGGGCTCTGGTCTGGTCGAGGGAGAGACAGGTTCCGCCAGCATGGTTGTGAGTGTTTTCGAGACAGAGGAGGCTCGTCTGTGGATGCAAGACCGCTGTCGGGAATACCGCGGCCTCCACCTGGTCGGGTGTGATCCGACCCTTCTCACCCTTCACTGTTCTGGGAGTAAGCCCCCCGAACGCCGAAAGGAACCCGGCCTCGTTGTTGTAGATGTGGGATAGCTCTTCGAGAATGACCGACTGTCCTCGTCTGGTGTGTGAGAGAACCGAGACGACGTTGGACATGGTGGCGCTGAACACAAAAATCGCCGCCTCTTTTCCAAACAGCTCGGCAGCCTTCTCCTCCAGGGCGATGACCGTCGGGTCCTCCCGATAGTAGTCGTCTCCCACCTCTGCATGGGCCATGGCTCGGCGCATGATGTCGGTGGGCTTGGAAACGGTATCGCTTCGTAGGTTGATCATGGCCTCGTCCTGTTCCTTGCCGTGGTAAGATGGCCAATCTACGCCGCTGGCCCCCCGAGGGCATTGGGTATCGCCAGGCCCCGAGTGCCAGGTAGGCGTTCAATAAGGGAAGCTTGTCCGTGCCCCGCTACTTTTGCAGTTTGACCCTGCCACCCCAAAGAAGTTGCTCCGCCCGGGAACCGAACCGAAAGGCACACCATGAGCCAGAAGAACGAGGTGAAGGCCTCTACCCGCCTGCAGCGGTGGTTCCTCCTTGCCCTGGCGTTGCTCATCACGGTCGCTTTCTACCGGGTCGTCGAGCCGTTCGTCATCTCCGTTCTCATGGCAGCCATCTTCGCTGGGATGACACGGCCTTTCTACCTTTGGATGGTCAAGAAAACCCGAGGAAGAGAGGTGGCCTCTGCCGTCCTTACCGTCCTGGCGATCCTCATACTACTCATTGGTCCGGCGATCTTCTTCGTGGGGATGCTGGCCAACGAAGCCCTGAACGTCAGCGAGTCCGTCGGACCATGGATCCAGGAACAGGCTGAAAACCCCGGAGCCATCGAACTCTGGCTCGGAAACTGGGCTCGGGGGCTACCTCTGGTGGGTGACTTGATCCCGGAGCGTGAAGTCATCCTCACCAAGCTCGGAGAAATCGCCGGGATGATCGGCGGGTTCTTGGTTAGCGGTCTCGCTTCCGCGACCCGGGGCACGGTCAACTTCATCTTCCAACTCTGCATCATGCTCTACGCCAACTACTTCTTCCTTCGGACGGGGAAAGAAACTCTGGCGAAAATCATGTACCTCATCCCTCTCGAGTCCGAACAAGAGGACCGGCTGGTTGCCCGTTTCGTTTCGGTCACCCGGGCAACCCTCAAAGGCACCCTGGTCATTGGTATCATCCAGGGATCCCTCGCAGGCCTGGCCTTCGCGGTGGCCGGAATTGACGGTGCCATCTTCTGGGGAACCATTATGGCGGTCCTGTCCATCATTCCGGCCGTGGGAGCGGCCTTCGTCTGGATTCCGGCGGTGGTTTACCTGCTCGCAACGAGCCAGGTTTTCGCAGGAGTCGGGCTCATGATTTGGTGCGGGATCGTGGTGGGCTCATCGGACAACATCCTCAGGCCCATCCTGGTCGGGAAGGACACCAAGATGCCGGATCTTCTGGTCCTATTGAGCACGCTGGGCGGTATCGGGGTTTATGGCGCGCTGGGCGTGATAATCGGACCCATCATCGCAGCCCTCTTCCTCACTGTTTGGGAACTGTACGGCGAGGCTTTCCGAGACATCCTTCCAGACGTGAAGCCGGCCTGATCCAGGGCCCCTTCAAGCTGGTGCGGAGCTCCTCCCGAGTCCCCTACTTGGGAGCCCAGATGCCCAACCTGAGGGGCTTGTCCAGGGTGTACGTGAACTCCCGCTCGCCGGTGGTCGGCCGGGCGTATCGAGTTCGAGGGTAATCGACACCGGTCTTGCTTTCAACGCTGACGAGTTGGCCTTCTTCCAGCCCCGACAGAATCTGATTGACCATTACCTCCAGGTTGGCCAGCATGACTCGCTCGGCGGCTTCCTGGACCACATCTGAAGCCTCGGCCATGAACTCTTCCTCACGGACCATCTCGTGGGTCGCCAAGAACTCTTCGGCGTCCCACTCCTGATTCCCATCCCGGCGGAACCCGACCTCCGTCATGGCTGCCGGATCGAAGTCTATGGAAACAGAGTGAAAACGAGTGCCATATCGTCGGATGAGCATTGATTCGGTTCCTTAGTCCTGTTTTCGAATACTCGGCCCCTGGTCTCCCTAAGAACCGGTTCGGGGCCACTGAAGTGAGCAAGCGAGCACGGTAGGATGGGCGGATCCCCTGGGCAAGGGGTCGCCCGGCTCCCACGGCTACCCGGTGAGCTTCCGGGCCACGATCCCCACGGTCAGTCCTTGGACGACGATGGAGAAGGTCACGACGACATAGGTCACCGCAACCAGCAGATCCCGAAACTCTCCCTGGGGCAAAGACAGGGCCAAGGCCACGGAGATCCCCCCCCGCAATCCAGACCATGTAAGGATCTTCACGGCATGAGGGCTGAAAGTGCGGATTCGTTTCAGGAACTGGACCGGCAGGCCGACACTGATGAAGCGAGCCAGGAGGACCAGGGGAATTGCCAAAACCCCGGCCATGAGAAAGCCTGGGCCGAGGTCGAGGATCAAGACTTCGATCCCGATCATGACGAAGAGGACCGAGTTCAGGAATTCGTCGGACAGCTCCCAAAACGAGTCCAACCGTTGGACCGTCCCCTCCGACATGGCGAGAGCTCGGCCTCGGTTGCCGATCAGGAGCCCCGCCACAACCATGGCCAGAGGCCCTGAAACATGGAGGGCCTGGGCCAATGCGTACCCCCCGGTCACCAGCGCCAAGGTCAGGAGAATCTCGACCTGATAGGCGTCAACCGCCTTCAACATCCTGTACACGATCCAACCCAGGATCCCGCCAAACAGGAGTCCGCCCACCACCTCGACGCCCAGAAGGTTCAGCACCTGGGGCGGACTGAACTCCCCATGGCCATCACCCAACCCCGCCACCTCGAGAACAACCAGGAAAATCACGACCCCGACGCCATCATTGAAGAGCGATTCGCCGGTGATCTTAACGAGGAGGCTCTTTGGCACTCCAGCTGTTCGCAGGATGGCCCCTACGGCGATCGGATCGGTAGGGGAGATGAGTGCCCCGAAAAGCAAACAAAGAACGAAGGGGACCTCCAGACCCGACCATCCGAATAGGAACCAAGCGCCCGATCCCACGAGGAAGGTCGAGGTCACCACGCCGGCCGAGGCCAGGAGAGAGATCACCCATTTGTTGTCACGGAGGTCACCAATGTCGATATGGAGTGCGCCGGCAAAGAGAAGGGCCCCGAGCATTCCATTGAGGAGGGCCTCATCCAGGTCCACGGTTTCCAAAGCCGAAACGAGGAACCCAAGGTTGGCGATTCCGGCCTTCCCGAGTGCCACCAGGGCCAGGGAGAACATAATGGAGAGGACCAGGAGGCCTATCGTGGCCGGGAGCCTGAGGAATCGGTAGTTGGCCCACCCGAACACGGCCGCCAGGGTCACCAGGACGGCGACCAGATCGAAGGTGCTCATCAGGTATTATGGCGAACCAGCCTCAAAGACCCAAGCCGACCCGAAAAACCCATTGGTTGGCCCCACCACCGAAGAACTCCCAGACCGCCTCGACCTGGATTTTGATCCCGGTCGTCACCCGGAGTCCAGCGCCCACGGCCGGTCCCACCAACCTCTCCGAGGTCTCAGCGAGTTCACGTTCCCTCACCACATAGGCCCCGGAGAGATAGGGTTGGATCACAGGAGCGGAAGAATGGAGGATCGCTCCGGCTCGAAAGCCCCGAAGGCTGCAATTCGTGGTGCAACGAGTCAGGAAGTAATCAGCTCCCATGAATATCCCGACCGGGATTCCGGGAGGATCAAATCCGAACCGAACATCCGCCCCCCACTGGCCATCCAGATCTTTCGTTTGGACCAGGCCCCCGACGAGGATCAGCTGCCCGGAGCAAGGAATCGGAGCGGCCGCCAGGATGAGAAGAGTGGCTGCGATGGCAAATGAATGGTTCTTCAACGATGAGAATCCTCTGCGGGGTCCGATTTTTCCCGACTCGCTCAGATCGTTAGACGGCCAAACGGGTCTCAGTGTTCCAGTGCCGCCGTCCAGTGCCGCCGTCCAGTGCCGCCGTCCAGCGCCGCCGTCCAGCGCCGCCGTCCAGCGCCCAACCCCCAATCTGGCCTGGGCTCCTCCCGACCGGTATCCTCCCACGTTCCAGGTGTTGCCCCCGGTCCCACTGAAGGAGCTTCCCATGTTCGTCCCCCGGCCGTCACTCGGTTCGAGCCTTGTTCTAATCGTGGTCGCTGTCTCTGGGCCACTAGTGGCTGATCTCGCCGGCCAACCCTCAGGTGGAAGTGTGGCCCGTCAATTCAGGGCGGCAAACGGCCCTCGGATTCTCAGTGACTACGCCGAGTTTCTCTCGATTCCCAACGTGGCATCGGACTCGACTGAAATATGGAGGAACGCCGAATTCATCCGGGACAAGTTGATCGAGCGAGGTGTGGATTCCCGGCTTCTCTCCCTCGCCGGGGCCAACCCCATCGTATACGGCGAGATCCTGGTTCCGGGGGCCTCTCGCACTCTGGGACTCTACGTCCATTACGACGGACAGCCGGCCGATCCAGCAAACTGGACGCATGATCCCTGGGATCCCGTCCTTTACACCCGGGCAATGGAAGATGGCGGCGAGCCGAGGCCATTCCCCGAAACCGGGGAGGCGGTGGACCCCGAATGGCGGATCTATGCCAGGGCAGCTGGGGACGACAAGGCACCAATAGGAGCGATGCTGCCGGTTCTGGAGGCGTTCAAAGCCAGCGGTGTGGAGCCCACCTCGAATCTGATTTTTTTCTTCGAAGGCGAGGAGGAGGCAGGCTCAACGAATCTCGGCCGATACCTGGAGAGTTACGGAGACCTCATCGAGGACATCGACGTCTGGCTCCTGTTTGATGGCCCGGTCCACCAGAGCGGCCGGCCCATGCTGAGCTTCGGAGTCCGAGGTGTGACCGGGATGGAAGTGACGGTCTATGGCCCCATCCGGGGACTCCACTCCGGGCACTACGGAAACTGGGCGCCCGTGCCGGGCCAGATGTTGGCCAACCTCCTCGCATCGATGAAGAACGACGAGGGGGAGGTCCTCATCGACGGGTTCTACGACACGTCGGATCCCCTTGGTCCCATGGAGAAGGAAGCACTCCGACGGCTACCCAAGTACGATGCGGAGTTGAAAAAGGAGCTCGGATTAGCCTGGACGGAAGGTGAACCCCAGACCCTTCCAGAGAGGCTTCAGCTCCCCTCACTCACGGTCCGGGGCCTTTCCTCCGGAAACACGGGGCCTCTGGCTCGGAATGTCATTCCGTCCGCGGCCACGGCTGCTCTCGGAGTTCGGTTGGTCAAGGGGAATGACCCTACGCACATGCGGGAGTTGGTGGAAGCTCATATCCGGAAAGAGGGGTATCATATCGTTCGGGAGGATCCTGATATGGAGACCCGGTTGGCCTATCGCAAGATCGCGAAAGTGACCGGGGGAGGAGGCTACCCGGCCGCCAGATCCCCAATGGATCTGCCCATACTCCAGGAGGTTGTGGAGGCTGCTCGAAGGGCGGCAGGAAACGACGAGGTGGTCTTGTCACCGGGCTCGGGGGGCTCATTGCCCCTCTACCTTTTCACGGACGTACTCCAGAAGCCGATCCTCATGGTTCCCATCGCGAACCACGACGACCTCCAGCATGCGCCGGATGAGAATCTGAGGGTCTGGAACCTATGGTATGGAATCGACTTCTACGCCCAACTGTTTACCATGCCGGGAGGGTGACCGGAAAAGCCCCTAAGGCCAGACAGTAAGGAGAACCGGTTCCCGCCAATCAGGCCAACCCACGATGTCCCCTCTGAAACGGAGCCACCAGATCACCTGATTGTGGGGGGCGCCGAAGGACGGCGCGGCGTCCACGGGTAGGGTGAGCGTACCCTTCTTTTTGAGGCCTCGGTGGGGTTTGATTGTCTGATCCTCGGCCAGGGTCAGACGTTTTTCGAAAACAGTTCTCTTGTGCCGGCTCTGGTACTGCCCGTGGCCGTGAACGACTCGTTCTTCGCACTCGAGAATCACTTCCAGCGATCGGATCTCGGTCTTCTGTTCAGGACGAATCACCAAACTGAACCGGATCTCCTCGCCTCGCCGGACCTCGGTCGTGCTCAGGTGGACGGTGGGTTCCCCGAGCTTTCCCCTACCTAACCGACCCCAAAAACCACGTAAGGTGATAAACAGGCCACCCCCCACCAGGAGCATGGTCGTGATCCTCCCGGGAGCTTGGAGCTCCCAGCCGTTCACCGCCCCGTAGAAGAGACCCATGAGAATGAACACGGATCCGACGGCGACCCATGTCCCCACCCTTCCCTTCTTCACCGCTTCCAATCTGTCCCTTTCCTGCGGAATGGGGCCCAGGCTGGCAAGCTCCGGGTCTGGACTCCCCTCCAGCACCACCGGGATGCTCTCGATCAAGTCGGTCTTGAGGAGAGATCGATCCACCCTGGCTTCCAGGGCCCAGAGGACCTTCAAGATCTTCCCGTTGTAGGTCAGGGGGCCGGTCGGAGCCGCGATCTGGAAGGAGAAGCCATGGGTGGTACCGGCGAGCCACTTGCCTCCCCGCGTAAGGGTTTCCGTACCGCTCTCTCCGGTTACCCGATTCCCCTTCCCTTCTGTGTGCCAGAGGAAACGAACCTGGGCTTCCCTGAACTCCACGTCCTCCAGGACCTCTACCTCCACCCGCCCATAGACGATCTGGCCCGGCTCGAGGACGAGGCACGGTTTCTCGGTCGATGACCCGTTCCCCACCTCCAAATGAGGGTCCTGGATAGAGAGGGTGAGACGGACCGGATCAGCCATTGCGGACGAAACCCTCCCTCCCCAACACCGGCTTAGCTCTCCCCGCCATAGACAAATCGCTCCACCTCACCGTGAATCCTCGCCACAGTTTCCGCCGACGGCGTCTGCGTGAAACGGGAGACAGCGATGGTCACGGCGAAATTCACGAGGACCGACCATACGGCTCCGTGCAAACCAAGAGGATGGGGTGATCCGAGGAGGGAGGCGAAGGGGTTGGGCGTTGCCACCAGCGTGAGGCAGAGAGCCGCCAGTCCCGCACTCATTCCCCAGAGAACGCCTGCTTTTGTGAAGAGGCGGCGACCTGGGAAACAGACTCCCAGTATCGCTGGCATCAGCTGGAGGGCCCCCGACCCCGAGAGTGTCACCAGCGTGACCAGGAAGGCGAAGGTCTTCACCGAGAGCGCGTAACCCACAGCCAGGAGGGCAAGGACGATGGAGCGCCCAACCCATATGTAGTGGGCCTGCGAGGCCTTCGGCTGGACATATCTCTGGTATACGTCCCGAGTGAGGACCGTCATGTTCGAATGGAGAATGGAGTCCAGCGTGGACATGGCCGCCGCCGTGGCCCCTGCCAAGATGATCCCGGTGAGCCAGGCGGGCGCATATTGGAACAGGAGCTCGGGGAATACCCGATCGGGAATGGCCAGATCAGGAAGGACCAGGGCCCCGCCCAGGCCAACGAGTGCGGCCGGAATGTAAAGGGTCATCAGATAGATGGGCGTCGTCGCCCCCAGCCACTTGATGGTTTTCCCATCCACCGCCGAATAGTACCGGATCATCATATGGGGTTGGAAGACGATCCCGAACGATAGTGCGATCCCCATCCCGATCCACATCCCGGGGGTGAAGAAGCCCTCCGGACCCGGCAGGGTCAGGAGGTCGGGGCGTTCGGCGGCAACGCGGCGCCATAGCTCGAAAGGGCCCCCGAACAGCCTGAAGGCCAGGACCAAGGCCCCGATCCATAC
>JABDNZ010000315.1 GCA_013043565.1 Gemmatimonadota bacterium
AGCCAGCGCTGGTCGGAGACCGAAATCCGGCGGCGGCCCCTCACTTTGTCGAACAGCTTCAGGCCCAACCAGCCCAGGAACATGATGGGGGCGACCTTAAAAATGAGGAACTGGGCCAGCCCTAAGGTCAGTCCAAAAACCGCACCCACAAGCGAGATCACGACCCCTGCGGCGATTAGGGTAACAAGGCCGACGGCCAGGAAGGTCAAGAGGGTGCCCATCGTCTTCTCCTGTGAATGACCGAACCGGATCCTAATGGACCCAAACTACGTCGATGCTTCCGAATGCCGCATCCACTTCCACCGTCACACGGTATTCAGCGGTCTCCCAGTCAAGGGAGTAGAAGGAGTCACCCCTCTTCACAAGGCCCTCGGAATCGAGTGAGGTGAGGAAAGTGTCCTTCTTGAGGCGGACGCCCAAGCCTTCGGGGAAGCGTAGCTCCAATGCACCGAGTCCCATGTCGACGGAAACGTCCGCGTCGCCCTGCCATTTTCCGGTGAAATCCAAAACAACGTTTCCCACACCGGCATCGACCTGGAGCGACTCGGTATTGAGATTCCCCAGGTTCCTCGCATGGAAATCTGCTGCTCCCACTTCCATGCTCGCTTGCGACATCCTGATGGGGTTTGGCGACGAGATGTCGATCCGGGTTTCCGACGCCCCGGTCTGGACCTTCAAACCGGTCATCTGAAGGCCACCGAGTTCCAGCTCCGCACTGACCGCTCCGAACTCCAGGTCCAGGTTCATGGGCACCTCCCTGGCGAGGGAGAGGTCCATCTCCTGGGTATCATCTTTCTTCCACCGGAATCGGTGGCGGGTCCCGTCGACGCCGAGGTCCAGGCGTCCTCCCTCGTAGTCTGCAACAGGTTCAAATGCCTCTTCGTCGTACCGAAGGCGCATCCGATAAAGGGTCCCCGGTTCTCCCGGCCCGATGGAAAGACGCCCGGCTCCGAACCGGATTCGGACATCGATGCCCTCTTCCGCTGAGACCTGCCGGGACATGGTGACGGACCGCCAGCTTTGGGCCTCCAAAACCTGAGGCAGGGAGATCGGGAGCAGAATCGTCCCAAGGAGAACCAACCCGGAAGCGGCCCTAGGCATGGTCGTCCTCCTCGGGAGCTTCGCCTTCCTGCTGGGACTCCTCGGAGTCCGAGGCACCAGCCGCGGGATCTCCTTCCCAGCTTTCCCCGACGGTTTCACCCGATGGTTCGGCACTTGCACCCCCTTCGGACTCGGGCCCCGCGGGCTGGGCCGGGTCCACATCGGCCCAGTACTCTTCCTCGAAGTCATAGTAGGACTCCAGGGGCCGGATTTTCCCACCCCGGGTCAGGAGCACGGCACCGAGCCCTACCGCTCCAGCGATGAAGGTCACCATGGAGCCAGCGAAGCCCAGGAGATTCGTCAGGAGACCGAAGCCAAGGATTCGGCTGATATTGGCGGCGATCTGCGGAAGCATGAGCGCCCCCACGCCGGCCACGACCGTGTAGAACATGTTGGAGCCCCGGATCCACTCCAGACCTCTGTACTCCTGCTCAGAGACCCATTCCCCGACGTTTCTGGCGACGGCCAAGTATCCGAAGAGGATGGCCAGACCCGCAGCGATCGGGAAAAGGGGCACCCACGCCAGAAGCACCGGAATTCCGATAATGGTGATGGCGAGGGCGATGATGCCGACGATCCAGACTGGGGCAATGAAGAACCCGCCGGCGAGCCCCACGACCCCCGAGCGAACAGGTGCCCGATATGCCGTGGTCGCCACGATCTCGAGTCGTTCACGCTGAAAGTGGACGGCCAGGACGCCCAAGATAGCGAGGATCAGGAAGGTCACCAGGTTTTCCAGGAGGCCAGCGATGGCGCTCCCTACGTTCCCCATGAATCCTATGAAAAGGTTGGGGCTCCGGCGTCGTTCCTTCTCCATTTCCGCCTGGTATTCCCTGCGGATCTCGGACTCCAACTCCCGGCGGAGACCTTCCCGATCCTCCTGGTCCCGCCGAATCAGGTCCCCTGTGTCGAGATCGATCAGGGCTCCATCTACCGAACCACCCATATCCTCCAGAGTACCGTCGGCGATTCGCAGGTCTCCCGAGATCTGGCCCCCCTCCATGAGGCTCACCGTTCCACCCGTGACGACTACGTCCCCGTCAATCAGGCCCTGGACCCGCAGGTTTCCATCCACGAGAACCAGACTTCCCTCCAGTTCCTCGCCTTCTCCGACCTCCACATCCTCGCCGATCTTGAGGACGAAGTCGCTGAGGGGAGCCCCCTCCAGAGCCTCTGCCAGGCCACTGAGAGCGCCGGTACGGCTCAGAAGGGCCGAAAGGAGCCCTTCCTCTCCCCCGATGGATACCGTGATCTCACCCTGATTGGTGGCAGGTTGAGAGGGTTCCCGTGGCTCCAAGGAGGATTCCAGGAACTGGTCGATGCGGGCAGCGAGGTCGGCAGCCGGCCCCGTCAGCTCTCGGGGCGGATCCCAGTCGTTCAGCGCGGTGGCCAAAGGACCGTCGTCCAGGGTGATAACCTCGCTCAACAGGGAACGCCAAGCAGAATCCAAGGCGTCCCGCCTTTCGTAGCTCCCGATGGCCTCCCCGTCCACGAGAACCCGCCCATCCTGGAAGGAGATGGTGAGTTCCCCTTGGTCTTCAAAGCCGATCTTCAGGGACGCTTCCCCTGGGGAAACGCCGATCTCGTTGGAGACCACGCTCCGGAGCTGCCCCTGGATCCCCGCGGGGTAAAGGGCAAGGAAAGCCAGGATCGCCCCCAGGGGCAACCGCTTAAACCCGAGCACGCGCATGTCGATCATCCGAAGAAGAAGCAAAGAGGTTTCGGTATAAAACCCAGAGAGCACCTGCACTGAATAACGAGAAGACCAGTCCGCCGAAGCCCAAGAGGAGAGGGGACTGGGTCACCGGTTCCATGAATGAAGCGACCCGAGACAGAGTTCCGCTTTCCACCACCAGGCCCGAGGCCGCCCCCAACAGCGCATCAAAGAAAGCCGACCCCTTCCAAAGCAGGTAGGAAACGAAATTGCCTGGCGTGAGGAGCGGTCTGGAGAAGAGGAGATAGAGCAGGGTCACCACCGTGATGGTCGGTGCTGAGGCCATCCCTCCCGCCACTGCCCAACCGTGTCGGGTCTGGGGGAGGGCACTCCTGGCCCAAGCAACCGCCCTCCCTGGAAGCGAGGATAGGCTCCCGGATCGGACCGGCACCGGCGCCGGAACCAGAACCTCTGCCATGACCCTTTCAGCGAACCCGGGCTCCGGCGCAAAGTGCCGGAGCGGTGGAAGAGCGCCGAAAAGCTCACGCCACTCATGTACCTCGGACTGACACGAGGTGCAGGAGGTCAGGTGGGCCTCCAGGCGGGCGGCGGGTTGAGGTGGCAGGAGATTCTCCAGGTAATCCTGGATACTTCCCGCCGGAATGTGGGCTTCCGCCTGCTTGCGGGCATTCCTGGCGGCTCGCCATCCTGGGATTTTCTCGGGAGCACGTGTTGGCGCTCGCCCCATGACCTCCTGGTGGAATACTCGCCCCGGATCCAACTCCGGAAGGGAACCCAGGTCCGAGAAGAGAAGTCCCCAGGCTTCCAGCTCTGCTTGGCAATGAGGGCACGCAGAAAGGTGCTCCTGCACCGACGCTTCCTCTTCTCGAGGCAGCTGCCGGTCCAGAAACTCCTGGATCTGCTCCGAGGTCAGATGCCTCGGATCGCCTTCAAAAGCCATGCTGTTCTACTCCCATGAGGTTCTCGATTCCACTACGTCCTGCATCAGTGTGAAGTTTCAACATTTCCCCTGCTGTCCTATCTCCTCCGGGGATCATGAATCCACGTGGGCCAAAAGGGCCTTCAACTCCGCCCGTGCCCGATGGAGGTAGGTCTTCACTGTACCCAAGGGGAGGTCCATGATGTCCGCGATTTCTTCGTATGTGTACCCTTCAACATGCCGGAGCAGGACCGCGGCTCTGTACTCGGGCCGGAGTCTCCCGATTGCTTCTTCGATCTGGCCGCCCAACTCCTTGGATTCTACGTACCGGTCCGGCGGTTCTTCGTTCGACTCAACCACCAAACGGGTCTGAGCCTCTTCCTCCGGGTTCCTCGCGTGGGGGGACCCGTCGATAGACACCGTGTCGAGCTTCCGTTTCCGGAGGTAGTCGATCGTGTGATTGTTTGCGATTTTGAAGATCCAGCTGCTGAATTTGTAGCGGGGTTTATAGGTGCTGATGGCGTTGAACGCCCGGATGAACGCCTCCTGGGCGAGGTCCTCTGCCAGGGTACGATCCCGGACCATTCTATAGACCAGGGAGAAGAGGGGGCGCTCGTATCGGCCCAGGAGCTCGCGGAAGGCCATCTCACGGCCTTTCGCCGCCCAGAGGGCGAGCTCTTTGTCCTCCATCTGGGTGTAGTCCACGACCTACAACCCTCCGTTGGTCCGTATAAGAAGCGGCCCGATGGGCCTACCATGGGGCTACTTCACCAGGCTACACAACCAGCCCCCACCGGCACTAATGGTACAAGAATGGAACGGAAAGGGTTTCGCGGGTACCGTTTTTTTCGTTTCTTCCTGCCCCGGACCCATCACGCCCGGGAATCACAAAACCGGCCTGGAGCCATGCCTGCCCCGAACGAAGCCAAGCCCGACACGGGATCCGCCCGGGAGCGGCAGGTTCGTACCATCTTTTCCGAGATTGCCCCTCGCTACGATCTACTCAACCACCTCCTGAGCTTGAACATCGATCGTACGTGGCGCCGTTGGGCCGTGGACGAGCTGGACTGGGAAAGGGAACCCGATGGCTGGTACCTCGATGCCTGCGCGGGGACCTTCGATTTGAGCTTGGAGCTCTGCCGGAGGGAAGGTTTTGGAGGCCGGGTCATGGCCTCGGACTTTGCGGCGCCCATGCTTCTCGAGGGAAAACCGAAGGTCACCGACACCCCCATCTTTCCTGTTTGCGGAGACACACTCAGGCTCCCTTTCCCGGACGAATCGTTCGAGGGCGCCATGGTGGCCTTTGGGGTCAGGAACCTTTCCGACCTTCCGAGAGGATTCAAAGAGTTCCGCCGGGTGTTGAAACCAGGAGGGCGGCTGGTGGTGTTGGAGTTTACGGAGCCACCCAATCCGGTCCTCCGGCACTTGTACCTCTTCTACTTCCGGAGGATTCTCCCGGTCCTGGGACGGCTGGTGTCCGGACACCCCTGGGCGTACACCTACCTTCCGGAGTCCGTGAAGGAGTTTCCGGACCCGGATGGCCTGGAACAACTGATGCGTGGGGCAGCTTTTGCGCGGACAAGCTGGCGATTCCTGAGCGGCGGGGTCGCCGCCATTCATATCGGGATACGGTAGGGTTCAGGATCCTCCCGCTTCCCAGATTTCCACCTCACCCAGAACCTCCGGGGGCAGGTCGAAGTCTTCCGGATTCCCCACAATCAAGATCACCATCTCATCCGGTCGCACGTGCCGCTGAAAGACTTGTTGGACCTCTGTCGCGTCCACGCCCTGGATCCCTTCGACGTAGCGCTCCAGCCAGTCCTCAGGAAGGTCCTGGGAGAGGTAGAACATCTGCCGGGATATGATCTGGGAGGAATCCTGAAAGTTGAACACGAAGCTGTTGACGATTTGGTCGATCACCTGATCCACCTCCTTCTGGGTCGGCGGATCTGTGGCCATCTCTTGGATGATCTCCTTCATGAGCCGGATGACCTCGATCGTGGACTCGCTCTTGGTCTGGGTCGTGGCGCCAACGATCCCCTGGGACCGGGAGGGCGTTGTCCAGAAGGAGGAGGCACTGTAGGCATAACCCATGTCGGTTCGGACTCTGGAGACCAAACGGCTGCCGAAGCCGCCGGTTCCGAGAATCGTGTTCCCGATCCGCGAGGCGAAATACTCTCGACTCGTGCCCTGGGTAACACCTCCGGGTCCGGCTATGACGACGGTGCTTTGGGTCAGATCTTTCGGTATCAGGAAGACTTTGGGGCCCACCATCAGGTCCGGGACCCTCGGCTCCAGAAGGGGCTCCGAGCAGGGAGGCCAGTCCGCAACCATCCTGTCGAGTAGGGGCTTCACCTCTGACCACGTGACATCGCCCACCACTCCGAGGATGAGGTTCTCGGGGCAAAAAACCCGAGAATGGGCCTCAAACACAGTCCGTGCATTCAATCGATCAGGGGATAGATCCTCCGGGGTCATCTCCCACCCGATGGGGTGGTCCCCGAACATGATCTGATTGAACTCAGAGACTGCCAGAAGGCCCGGATCATCATCTCTGCGACTCACAGACTCCGTTTGGCGGTCACGCCAAATCTCGATTTCCAGCGAGTCGAATCTGGGATGCCGAAGGATGTCCGCCCAAAGACCGATGGCCGGCTCGAGGTGCTTGGTCAGCGTGTTCATGCTGCTGAAGGTGCTCCCGCCGCCGCCGCCGAACGTCATTTGGAGGGCGTAGTAGTCCACCAGGTGGTCGACGGAGTCCGGGGGAAGCACGGTTGTGCCCCCGGCCCTCAGCAGGCCCGAAAGGGCGGAGGCCGCCGCGTAGTAGGTTCGGGGCAAGATCCCGTACCCCCCCCGGAATCGAGCATGGAACGTCACCAGCGGGAGGGAGTGGTCTTCCAGCAGGAAGACGGGCACATCCGAGTCCAGCGTCCGCTTCTGCACCTGTGGGGGATCGAATGCCACCTCCTGGAACTCGAGCTCCAAGGCGGCGTCCCGGCCGACAGATCTGACTTCTTGGGCCGAGGCCCCCGTCGCCCAAAGGGCCGCGGCGAGAAGGAAACCGGTGGCCTGAAGCTGTGGCCGCAGCTTCGTCAGGATCATGCGAAGGTGTATGCGGGGAAGGCCACTCATCGGTCTCCGCCCTTCTCCTGCGAGGCCTTCACAAGGGTCGCAACGGTCCTGGTCTCTTCCCGGAAATACTCGGCGACCACCCGCTGGATGTCGGACGGGGTGACGGCCAGAAGCCTTTCGGTGAACCGGAACGTTTCCTCCCAGTCTCCATGGAGAGTGGCCGATCCGGCAACCTGGAGGGCCAGGCCGAAGTTCGACCGTAAACGGCGGACCTCCGAGGCCTCGAGCTGATTTCGCACCCTCTGGAGCTCCTGCTCTTCGGGCGGGGTCTGTCGCAGCCGGTCCAGTTCCTGATAGATCGCCTCCTCGACCTCTCTCGGGGAATGGGGGGCGATGGGGTTCGCCTGGAGAGTGAACAGCCCCGGGTACAGCTGCCCTGGCTCGATGGAAGAGATCACCCCGGAAGCCACCCGATCATTAAGCACCAACCGTCGATAAAGGCGGGAGCTTCGTCCTCCGGTGAGGAGTGAGGTCAACATGTACAGCGCAGGGCCGTCCTCGCTCAGGCTGGTGGGGACCTTCCAGC
>JABDNZ010000318.1 GCA_013043565.1 Gemmatimonadota bacterium
AGCACGTTCTTCCATGCCTACGCCGGTGCTGAGCTTACCTGTCAGGAAGTCCGGTTCATCCCCGTCCGCTTCAAGGACGCTTATGGCCCGGTCGGCGCCTGGTTCCTGCTCTTCAAGTCCGTCGCCACGAACGCCTATGGCGGCAACTACATGCAGGACAATCAGTACGAGCTGGACAAGTGGGAGCCCTACGGCAAAGTGAAGCCGCGTCCGGCCAACATCCGGAACTGGCTCATGATGATGGACGTCGCCGACGGTAAGTCCCCCATTTACATGCAAACCGCCGACGCCATTCAGCGCATCGCTGATACGGCTCCCGACGAGAAGGCCGCGAAGAAGAAGCTGAAGGAGCTCGAGGCCGAGGCATGGGAAGACTTCCTCGACATGACCATCTCCCAGGCCATTCTCTGGGCCGCCACCAACGTGGAGCCCGAGAAGAAGCCCTCTGAGATCATGGCCTGCGACCCGTACTTCATCGGGTCCCACTCGGGCGCCAACGGTGCTTGGGTGTCCGGTCCTGAGGACCTCCAGACCGACGAGACGAAGGACGAGTATTTCTGGGGTTACACCAACATGACCACCGTGCCTGGCCTCTTTGCAGCCGGTGACGCTTCTGGTGCCTCCAGCCACAAGTTCTCCTCCGGGTCGTTCACCGAAGGTCGGATCGCCGGGAAGGCAGCAATCGCGTACATCCTCGACAACAACGAGATGCCGAACGTCGACGATGCCCAGATCGAGGCTCTCACAGCCACGATCTTGAAGCCCATCGACATGTTCGAGGAGCACAAGGGTGCCACGACGGATCCTGAAGTGAACCCCAACTACATCCGGCCGAAGCAGTTCATGTATCGTCTGCAGAAGATCATGGACGAGTACGCTGGTGGCGTTTCCTCCCAGTTCTCAACCAACGACAAGCTCCTGGAGCGCGGTCTAGAGCTCCTGGCCATGTTGAAGGAAGACCAGGTGAACATTGCGGCCAACGGCCTGCATGAGCTCACCCGGGGCTGGGAAGCCACCCACCGGATGTACCAAGCCGAAGCCCACGTGCGCTCCGTCCTCTTCAGGGAAGAGACGCGGTGGCCCGGCTATTACTTCCGTGCAGACACGCCCAGCATGGACAACGACAACTGGCTGGCATTCTGCAACTGCAAGTACGACCGGAACACGGGCGAGTGGGAGATGATCAAGCGCCCGGTCAAGTACATCACGCAGTAGCTGGACCTGGGTCGCTATCGAGCCCCCGGAGTCCTACCTCCGGGGCTCGAAGCTCCCTTAGCAGGACCCCGGCCCGTGGGGTCTCATCAACCCCACGGGCTCTTGCTGGGAGGAACCTGACCTCTCGGTGCTGGAACGATGGAAGTGGCAAGACGGAAGGACGGCTGGACTGAATGACCGACAAACCAACATGCCCGCACTGCGGCGATGGCCTGAAGAAGTGGCTCGTCCCTGATGAGGCAACCTGGGACGATGAGTTCTTTTGCGTCTGCTTCAACGATGAGTGCCCCTACTACCAGCGCGGCTGGGAGTGGATGAAGGAACAGTACAACCAACAAGCTTCGTATCGTTATGCCCTGAATCCAAACACGGGCGGTGCCCTCATGATTCCCGTTTGGGACGACGAGGCCACGCGTCTGATGATCGTGGATGACTCAGGCGGTGGATGCGGATGAGGAAGGAGTGGAGGAATGAGTGATGAGGGGAAGACCCCGCCAGAAGGGGATCCACGGAAGATGCTTGAAGAGGAGATCTTAGCAGACCACCCCCGCCTGGGACCGGAAGATAAGTTCAAGTTCAGATGTCACCCCGGTGTCCCCTGTTTCAACACCTGCTGCGCGGACGTCAACATCTTCTTGTCCCCGTACGATGTCCTCCGGCTGACGGACCGGCTGGGGATCTCATCAACCGAGTTCTTAGAGACGTACACCCTCCTCCCGGTCCAGAAGGACATGAACACGCCGGTCGTCCTCCTGAAGATGCAGGACAACGAGGAAAAGAGCTGTCACTTCCTCACCGATGAGGGATGCGGAGTCTATTCCGACCGTCCCTGGCCCTGCCGGATGTACCCGGTGGGGCTCGCCACCTCCCGGGACACTGAAGACGGCTGGCGTGGCGAACGGTTCTACTTCCTCCTGAAGGAAGACGCCTGCCAGGGTCACAATGAGGGAAAGAAGGACGGGCTGGAGTGGACGGTGCAGGAGTGGATGGACGACCAAAACGTAGATGCCTACGACGAGTGGGGCGAAGCCTTCAAGGAGCTTTCACTCCACCGATTCTTCGACGACTACGGTCCCCTCCCTCCATCCAAGATGGAGATGTTCTTCAACGCAACCTATGACCTTCAGAAGTTCCGGGAGTTCGTCTTCGGCAGCTCACTGTTGGACCGCTTCGAGGTCGATGAGGACTTCATCCACCAGATGCAGACCAGCAACGAGGCATTGCTCCGCTTCGGGTTCCTCTGGATCCGATTTGCCGTTTTTGGCGAGTCCACGATGAAGGTCAGGGCAGAAGCAGAACAGGCCGTGAAGGATAAGCTCGACAAAAAGCAGGACTCGGAAGATTCGGGAACCCCAACGTCCCCCCAAAAGGAAGCTCCATGAGCGGAAATGGAAAACGGGGAGATATTCTCGTTATTGGTGGTGGGATCAGTGGAATCACTGCCGCGATAGAAGCTGCGGAAGCCGGGGCCAACGTTACCCTGGTTGAGAAGGAAGCATATCTCGGCGGCCGTGTGGCCCGAACAAACCTGTACTTCCCCAAGATGTGCCCTCCTTCCTGTGGGATCGAGATCAACATCCGGAGAGTGAAGACCAACCCCCAAATTCGGACTCTCACTCTCGCCACGGTTGAGAGCCTCACGGGCGGCCCCGGCAACTACAAGGCCACCGTCAGTAAAGCCCCCCGCTTCGTGAACACCAAGTGCACGACGTGCGGAGAGTGCGTTGATGTTTGTCCAGCAGATCGGCCGGACGCGTTCAATCTCGGGCTGAGCACCACGAAGGCCGTTTTTCTACCCTACGAGATGGCCTACCCTGCGCGGTTCGTCATCGATGAGGCCTCCTGCCTGGGCGCGACCGAATGTGGGAAGTGCGTTGAGGCTTGCCCGTACGGCGCCATCGACCTGGCCATGCCTCCGGAGACGGAGGAGATCGCGGTCGACGCAGTCATCTGGGCCACCGGATGGGCCCCGCCGGACGCCAGTCAGTTCGAGGGGCTGGGTTTCGGAGATTTCCCGAATGTCATCAACAACGTGACCATGGAACGGCTCTCGGCCCTGAACGGGCCCACGGCCGGAAAAATCCGGCGCCCGTCCGACGGGGAGCCGCCCCAGTCGGTCGCTTTTGTCCAGTGCGCCGGCTCCAGGGACGAAAACTATTTCAAACACTGTTCCGGGGTCTGTTGCTTGGCCTCCCTCAAACAGGCCCGATACGTCAGAGACCAGTACCCCGAAGCTGAGGTTTACATCTTCTACATCGACATGAGGGCCCCTGGGCGCCTGGAGGACTTCTTCGTCGCGGTCAAGGAGGACGAGAAGCTCTCCCTCATCAAGGGGAAGGTCGCAAACATCACCGAGGACTCCGCCACCGGAAAGCTCACAGTGGAGGCCGAAGACGTCCTTTCGGGCCAAAAGGTGGCCCAAGAGGTGGATATGGTGGTGCTGGCAACGGGGATGATCCCGGAGGGGATCGGCGACACCGAGGTGGAAGGGGGGGTGGAGCTGGACGAACACGGCTTCCTGGCCATCAATCAGCCAAAGGGATATCTGGCGGCTGGATGTGCGAAGCGGCCGGTCGACGTGGCCACCTGCAATCGAGACGCAACCGGCGTCGCCCTGAAAGCCCTTCACCTCGGCGCGGAGTAGCCTCATGGACAAGAAGCTAGCCGTATACCTCTGTCGCGGATGCGACATCGGTGGCGCCCTGGACATGTCGGCGCTGAAGGACGTCGCCACGGACGAGTACAAAATCGAGCTCTGCCAGGAACATGACTGTCTTTGCGGGGACGAAGGTCGCGAGCTCATCGCCCATGATGTCACCGAGGGCGTGAACAGCATCGTCGTCGCTGCCTGTTCTCCCCGCTTCATGACCGACTCTTTCACATTCGAAAACGTCCTCACTACCCGTGTGAATCTCCGTGAACAGGTCGTCTGGAGCCACGAGCCCAACGACGAGGACACCGACATGATGGCCCGGGACTATCTCCGTATGGGGATCGTCCGAGCACAGCAGGCCGAGCTTCCCGAACCCCTCCAGGAAGAGGTGGACAGGACCGTCATGGTCGTGGGCGGCGGGGTCACCGGCTTGACCGCAGCTCTCGATGCTGCAGCAGCCGGAAACGATGTGGTACTGATAGAAAAGGAAGCCCGGCTCGGTGGCTGGATGTCCAGATGGGCCAAGGGGATCCCCCATGAATCCCCGTATACCACCCCACAGGACCTGGACATCGCAGATCAGATCGATGCGGTGGAGTCCAATGAGAGGATCACGGTTCACACCGGCGCCATAATCGAAAAGGTGGCCGGCATGCCCGGTCAGTTCGATGTGACCCTGAAAGGGAACGGCTCCGACCCTTTCAGAGTGGGATCCATCGTCCAGGCCACCGGCTGGAAGCCTTACGACGCCAACAAGTTGGGGCACCTGGGATACGGCATGAGTGCCGACGTGGTGACCAACGTCCAGATGGAGGAGATGCTGGCGGCCGGGAAGGTCATCCGACCGAGCGACGGGAAGGCCCCGGAGCGAATCGCTTTTATCCAGTGCGCCGGCTCGAGAGACCAGGAGCATCTCCCTTACTGCTCCGGGGTCTGCTGCCGGGTTTCCATCAAGCAGGCCCTGATGGTTCGGGAGATGAGTCCCGACACGGAGGCCTATGTCCTTTACAAGGATATGCGGAGCCCCGGTCAGTACGAGAGCTTCTATCAAAAGGCTCAGGAGGACTCGGGCATCTTCTTCACGAAAGCCGAAGTCACAGGTGTGACCAACGGCAGCGGAAGCTTACGTGTGGCTGCCGAAGACACCCTCCTGGGAGAGAACGTTCAAATCGAGGCCGATTTGGTGGTGCTGGCCACGGGGATGGTGCCTCGGTCCGCCGACGGTGAGCTGATTCGGGAGTATGTAGACGCCAAAGCCGTGGTGGCAAAAGGCGAAGAGGGCGCTCAGCTGGAAAACGCCAAAGTGAAGGTTGAGGAGCTGGCATATCTGGAGGACGCCGAGATTCTCAACCTGACGTATCGTCAGGGCCCGGACCTCCCAGTCTTCAAGTACGATTTTCCGGACTCCCACTTCATCTGCTTCCCTTACGAGAGCAGGCGGACGGGAATCTACCCGGCTGGATGCGTCCGGGCACCCCTGGATGGGCAGAACGCAAGAGAGGACGGGAGTGGCGCCGCCCTCAAGGCCATCCAGTCCTTGGAGGTCACGGCCAAAGGCCAGGCCGTCCATCCCCGGTGGGGCGACATGTCCTTCCCGGACTTCGCTTTGCAGCGCTGCACCCAATGCAAGCGCTGCACGGAGGAGTGCCCGTTCGGCACCATCAACGAGGACGAAAAGGGCACGCCCCAGCCGAACCTCACGCGGTGTCGCCGTTGCGGGATCTGCATGGGTGCCTGCCCCGAGAGAATCATCTCTTTCAAAGACTACTCGCCGGGCATCATCGGAAACATGATCAAGGCCGTGGAGGTCCCCGATGAGTACGACGAGAAGCCTCGTCTTCTAGGCCTTCTCTGCGAGAACGACGCCTATCCGGCTCTGGATGCCGCAGGCCTGAAACGCATCCAACACAGCAAATGGATCCGCTTTATCCCGGTCAGGTGCCTGGGTTCAGTCAACACTGTCTGGATCGCCGACGCCCTGTCCAGCGGATTTGACGGGGTCATTCTCATCGGGTGCAAATCCGGTGACGACTATCAGTGTCATTTCGTGAAGGGCAGCGAGCTCATGGAAACCCGGAGCGGGAACGTCCAGGAGAAGCTCAAACAGCTGGCCCTTGAAGAGGAGAGGGTACAAATCGTCCAGATCCCACTCAACGAGTTCGAAAAGCTACCCGAGATCGTGAACGAGTTCTCCGATGAGATCGAAGATATCGGACTAAACCCGTTCAAGGGCTTCTAGGACCCGGCGCCGACATGGGGCCGGGCTTTTGTGGATAGAGGGAGGCGAGGATGGCTGAAGCGCTGCTTCTGAAGCCGGATCGAAAATTTGTCGAAGAGGTCATAGATGCGGGAGGCGGGGACCTAAACAAGTGCTATCAGTGCGCCACCTGCTCGGTGGTCTGCGGGTTGTCGAACGAGCCGAGCCCCTTCCCCAGGAAGGAGATGATCTGGGCCCAGTGGGGTTTGAAAGACCGCCTGATCTCGGATCCGGACATCTGGCTCTGCCACCAGTGCAACGACTGCTCGCTCCGGTGCCCTCGAGGGGCCCGTCCGGGTGACGTCATGGCCGCCGTACGGCAGAAGGCCATCGAGCATTACGCCTTCCCCAGCGCCATGGGCAGGTTGGTGAACTCAGCGCGGGCTCTTCCAGTCATGCTCTTCCTGGTCCCGGCCCTCCTCATCGCGGGAGCCCTCCTGGTGAGAGGCCCCATCGAGGCCGCCCTGAACTACGTTGATCCCCATGGTCACGAATTCTACGCCCATTTCTTCCCCCACTGGCTGCTGATCGTTTTCTACTCCGGCCTCACTCTGCTCACGTTCGGAGGCCTGATCGTAGGTCTTTTCAGATTCTGGGGAGGGATGAAGGCCAATGATGCGGCGCTTGGCCGGGGGGGGCCCGTGCTGGGGTTCATACCCAGCACCTTCAGGGCACTTAAGGCTCTTCTGACCCATGACCGGTTCGGCTCGTGCACCGACCAGGCGTCACGGAAGCCCTCACATCTCATGGCGTTCTATGGATTCATCGCTCTGTTCATCGTGACGAGTTGGGCGGTCTTTGATCTGTACGTCATGCCCAGCATCAACTCGGAGATCTTCCCTCAGTATCCCTTCGGCCTCATGCACCCCATGAAGTGGCTGGCCAACGTGGGAGGAATCCTTCTGATCATCGGAGCAGGCCGGGCCATCTGGACGCGGAGGACTGCTCCGAATGACGGCTACCACCAGAGCACGACGTTCGACTGGGTTTTTGTGTGGCTCCTCCTCCTGGTGGGGATCTCCGGTTTCATCGTTGAGGCCTTCCGTTTCGTGGCGGAGGGAGCCGCCGGAGCGGAAGCCTATGCCAGCGGGTTCGCCACGCCGGCCTACAGCTTCTACTTCGTGCATCTGGTGTTGGTTTTCAGCCTTCTGGTCTATCTCCCCTACTCCAAGTTCGCCCACATGTGGTACCGGCTCGCAGCCATGATCTATGGTGAGCATACGGGAAGAACGGGGCCGGGGAGCCAGCTGGCAAAAGTGGAAGGAAGCTGAGGACTGGAGATTCGAGAAACGCCATGGATCTGATCACGGTAACCCGGGAGGAGGGCCTGAAATTCTCGGTCCGGCTCCGGGGGCATGTGATGACAACCGACTTCTCCGTCGGGGAAGGTGGGAAGGACGGAGGCCCGAGCCCGGTGGAATACCTGGGGGTGGCGTCCGGCGCCTGCCTCGCCACGATGGTCCAGGCGTACTGTGACAGCCGTGGATTCACCGACGGCGACGTTTCGGTCAGCCTGACCATGGAAATGGTGGAGAACCCCAATCGGATTGGGGCCATCGTGTTGGATGTTGAGTTACCGAAGGACGTTCCAGAGGGAGACCGGGAGAAGTTGAAGACGATGGCTCTCCGGATGCCGGTCCCGGCGACTCTTCGAGACGGACCCCGGGTGGATATCGAGATGTTTTGATCTGCGTTGAAGGGTCGGCTCCATTCGACCCCAACGTACACAAAGCCCCGAAACAGGGGCGCTGAAATTGGAGGAACCAAATGGAGATGGTGGAACTCGGTGGTAAGCAGATGGAGATCGACGAAGACGGTTTCATCCAGGATCCGGACCAGTGGGACGAAGGCGTGGCCGCTGACCTGGCTAAGACCGAGGGCGTTGACGATCTGACTGAAAATCACTGGAAGCTCGTGCACTACCTCAGGGATTATTACCTGGAGTACAACATGGCTCCCATGATTCGGAAGCTCTGTAAGCAGACGGGCTTCTCGCTGAAAGAGGTCTACGACCTCTTTCCCAGCGGCCCTGCAAAGGGCGCCTGTAAGGTGGCTGGATTGCCGAAGCCCACGGGCTGCGTCTGATCTAGCGATGGAGGCGCTCCGGCGAATGCTGGAGCGCCTCCGCCCCTTTTTTCACCCGCACCTCTAACGGGGGAGGGGAAGAAAAGGAATGACCTGCGCGGCGGCCTCCGGTCCGTCGGCCGTTGAGCCCGCGCCAGTCGACCAGTATGGGAGTGTGTGTGATGACGTTCGGCGACCTGCTTGAGGAGAGAAAGGACACCGTCGTGGAGCGATGGGTGGAAGCCGTTTTGGCCGCCTATCCCTCGGATTCTGCTGCCCTTTTCCGGGCTCAACAGGACCCTTTTGCCAATCCCCTGGGCCACAACGTTCGAGAGGGGACTCGGGGCATCCTCCGGGCCATGCTGGACGAGATGGATCCGGAACGGCTCAGAACCCACCTCGACCAGATCATCCGGATCCGTGCGGTCCAGGACCTCACTCCCAGCCAGGCTCTCTCCTTCGTCTTTTCACTCCGGTCGATTGTCCGGGAGGTGATCCCCGAAGCCATCGCCGGAGGGAAGCACCACGATGACCTCGCCGCCTTTGATGAGAGAATCGATCGAGTGGCCCTGCACGCCTTCGAGCTGTACTCGGCCATGAGGGAAGAACTGGCAGACCTGCGGGTCAAAGAGGTGAAGAGGCAGGTGGCCTTCGTCCTCGACCGGATGAACCGGTCGGGCGGCGGAACTGAGGAAGTCTCGGAGGATTCGAGTAAAGAGACCACTACGTACGAAACCGTGCACCGAGAGGATCTGTGATGAACGTATTGGTTGCCCTGGCAGCCGTGGCCGGTCTTTTTGTGGTGGGGATGCTCGGAGGTGTCCTGGGCCTCGGATGGATCTTCGGGGTCATCATCCCGTCTTTAGCCCTTCTCCTGTTCCTGGGCGGAATGGTCGCGAAGGTCATGGGGTGGTCGAAGAGCGCGGTCCCCTTCCGGATTCCCACCAGCTGCGGACAGCAGAAATCCCTGGATTGGATTCCTCACAGCCGGCTCGAGAACCCCCACACGCCCCTGCAGGCCGCAGGGCGGATGGTTCTCGAAGTCCTATTCTTCCGTTCCCTTCTTCGGAATACCAAGGCGGAGTTGGTGGACGGGCGGCGGCTGGTGTACCGGACGGACCATCTGCTCTGGTTCGCCGGACTGCTGATGCATTGGTCCTTCCTGATCATCATCCTTCGGCACTTCCGGTTGATGACGAACCCGGTGCCGGGGTTCGTGACCTTCATCGAAAATGTGGACGGGTTCCTGGAGATCGGTTTGCCGGCGGTCTTCATCACCACGATCACGTTCTTGCTGGGTGTCACGGTCCTCTTTTATAGGCGCCTCACGAATCCTCAGGTACGCTATATCTCCCTGATCGGGGACTACTTCCCCCTCTTCATTTTCCTGGGGATCGGCCTGAGCGGGGTTTGGATGAGGCACCTGGACAAGGTGGATATCGCCGCCGTGAAGGAGCTGATGGTCGGCCTCTTCCACTTTGCGCCGGTGGTCCCGGAAGGAATCAGCCCCGTCTTCTACGGACACCTCTTCCTGGCTTCCGTACTCCTCGCCTACTTCCCCTTTTCCAAGCTGACCCACATGGCGGGAGTCTTCCTCAGCCCCACCAGGAACATGGCCAACAACAACCGGGCGGTCCGGCATGTGAACCCATGGGATTATCCGGTGAAGGTCCATACCTACGAGGAATACGAGGACGAGCTCCGAGAGAAGATGGTCGGAGCCGGAGTCCCGGTGGACAAGCCGCTGGAGAAGGAATAAACGATGTCGAAATTCGACGAAACGGACTACTACAAGCAGGACGAGCTCCTGCAGATCGATACAAAGCCGCCCAAGACCTCCTGGATGGACACTCCGGTGGACCTCCGGAAAGGCACCTATATCTATCCGGGCAAGGCCAAGAATCTAGAGATCGTCGACCTCCCCCATCCCAGGGAATGGGCTGTCGAGGATATCGATTGGAGCCTTCCCGAGGATTGGCAGCGGATCGTTCTGGAGGGCATGGCGGACCGCCTCATCAAGTACCGGTCCTTCAAGGTTTTCATGGACACCTGCGTCCGTTGTGGTGCCTGCGCTGACAAGTGCCACTTTTTTCTGGGCAGTGGAGACCCGAAGAACATGCCGGTCCTCCGCGCCGAGCTTCTCCGGTCCATCTACCGAAAAGACTTCACGGCCATGGGGAAGATCTTCGGCACCATGGCCGGCGCTCGACCCCTTACAAAAGACGTAATCAAGGAGTGGTTCTACTACTTCTTCCAGTGCACGGAGTGTCGGCGCTGCTCCGTCTTCTGCCCGTACGGAATCGACACCGCCGAAATCACGATGATCGGTCGGGAGCTCATCGGACTTCTGGGCCTCTACGTGAACTGGGTCATCGAGCCCGTGGCCAACTGTTTCCGTTTCGGGAATCACCTGGCGATTCAACCCCACGGCCTCGTGGATACCCTTGAGTTCATGGCAGAGGACATCGAGGAGGCCACGGGCATTAAGGTGGACATCCCCATCAACAAGAAGGGGGCCGAGATACTCTTCGTGACGCCGTCCGGGGATTTTGTCGCGGACCCGGGGATCTATACCTGCATGGGGTACATGCTCCTCTTCCACGAGCTGGGAATCGACTACACCTGGAGCACCTACGCCTCGGATGGCGGAAACTTCGGCTTGTTCACGTCCCACGAGATGATGAAGCGCCTGAACGCCAAGATCTATGCCGATGCGGAGCGCCTCGGGGTGAAGTGGGTGTTGGGCGGGGAGTGCGGGCACATGTGGCGGGTGATCCATCAGTACATGGACACTCTCAACGGGCCAGCCGATTTTCTGGAGGTTCCGAAGTCACCCATCACCGGCACCGAGTTCAAACACGCCCGCTCCACGAAGATGATCCACCTGATGGAATTCGTGGCTGATCTCATCCGACACGACAAGCTCAACCTGGACAAGTCCCGGAACGATCACATCAACGTGACCTTCCACGACTCCTGCAACCCGGCCCGGGCCATGGGCATCTTCGAGGAGCCTCGCTACGTCATCAAGAACGTCTGCAACAACTTCCATGAGATGCCGGAAAACACCATTCGGGAGCAGACGTTCTGCTGCGGCGGAGGGGCTGGCCTGGGAACCGACGAGAACATGGAAATGCGCCTCCGGGGCGGATTGCCGCGAGGGAGCGCCGTTCGGCACGTCCAGGACGCCTATGGGGTCAACCAGCTGGCTGCCATGTGCGCCATCGATCGGGCGACTCTGGTCACAGTTTGTGACTATTGGGCCCCTGGCGTAAAGGTCACCGGGATCACCGAACTGGTGGCAAATGCCATGACCTTCACGGGGGAAAAGAAGCGCACTCACAACCTCCGTCTCGAACCCATACCGGGCATGGAACTTGATGATGACGAAGGTATGGAAGCAGAGGAAGGAGCGTCCTTAGATGGGTGACAAAGGGAAGATTCTTCTCGGTTTGGCCGTATTCGTGATTCTCGTCACGTTTCCTTTCTGGAGCAGGTTGGCCGCCGGCGATGCCCTGCCGGGACGAGCCGAACTGGAGTACCCCACGAACTCCGAGGCCTGCGTGGAGGACACGGAGTACATGCGAGCCAGCCACATGGATCTTCTGAGCCAGTGGCGGGACGACCTGGTTCGGGACGGAAACCCGGACTACGTGTCCGCGTCGGGTGAGACCTACTACAAGAGCCTCACCAAGACCTGCATGAGTTGTCACGAAGATCGGGACGCCTTCTGCACGCGCTGTCACGACTACGCCGACGTCCAGCCCACGTGTTGGGAGTGCCACACGACACCAGGTGGGGGGGCCTGAGCCATGGAAAAGAAGAGCAGACGGACGTTCCTGAAAGAGACGGCGGGTGCCGCTCTGGGCTTGAGCTGTGGGGGATCGATCCTCACCACGGCATGTTCCGCAGGAGATTCCCACGGTGAGGAGGAAGCCGAGAGCCAATGGGCCATGGTCGTCGACATGGAGAAAGCGAAGCTTCCTGCCGTCCGTGAGGCCTGTTACGAAGCATGTATCCAGGCGCACAACATCCCCCGGATCGAGGATCCGGAAGAGAAGATTCGCTGGATCTGGGATGAAGCGTATCGGGACGTCTTTCCCGATCAGGTCCATGAACAACTTCCGGCTTCGATCCTGGAAGCCCCGGTTCTGGTCATGTGCAACCACTGCACGAATCCACCCTGTGTGAGGGTTTGCCCCACCCAGGCCACCTGGAAACGGGATGAGGACGGACTCGTCATGATGGACATGCACCGATGCATCGGGTGTCGGTATTGCATGGCCGCCTGCCCCTATGGATCTCGGAGTTTCAACTGGCGGGATCCCAGGGAGTTCATCGACCAGGACGCAAATGGCAACTTCCCCTCGGAATACCCGACCAGGACCCGGGGGGTGGTGGAAAAGTGCAACTTCTGCGCTGAGCGGCTTCGGGACGGTCTGCAGCCGGCCTGCGTGGAGGCGGCAAATCAGATTCCGGGAGGTGAGGGTTCGATGACGTTTGGGAACCTGGCCGATCCGGACTCGGAAGTGAACCAGATCCTGTCCTCTCAGCGCACGATCACCCGGAGGGTAGCGCTGGGGACGGGGCCGAATGTCTTCTATGTCGTCTGAGGAAATCAGCCCGGCTTGGTGATGGCGGGATAACAAAGAGGTAGCGTTATGCTGGAAGCCGCATTTCGCGGGGGCAAGCGATACTGGATTCTCCTCGGGGTCTGGGGTTCCCTGATCCTCATGGGGCTCTACGCGTGGAGTCTTCAGTTTACGCAGGGGCTGACTGTCACGGGGATGAGCCAGGACGTGACCTGGGGCATCTATATCGCCCAATTCACCTTCCTGGTGGGTGTGGCGGCCTCGGCTGTCATGGTGGTGCTACCGTACTACCTCCACAGCCATAAGGACTTCGGCCGGATGGTCATCCTGGGCGAGGGGCTGGCGATAGCCGCCGTCATCATGTGCATGCTCTTCATCTTCGTTGACATGGGTCAACCCACCCGGGTCACCAACGTCCTCCTGCACCCCACGCTGAACTCCATGATGTTCTGGGACATGATGGCCCTCGGGGGCTATCTGGCTCTGAACGTGGTGATCGGCATGGTGACCTTCGACGCGGAGGCCAAGCAGGCCCCTCCGCCCAAGTGGATCAAACCGGTCATCATCCTGTCCATTCCATGGGCAGTCAGCATCCATACAGTGACCGCTTTTCTCTATTCGGGCTTGGAGGCTCGGTCGTTCTGGATGACGGCCATCCTGGCTCCCCGATTCCTGGCTTCGGCCTTCTCGTCCGGTCCCAGCCTCCTGATCATCCTGGCCCTGATCCTGAGGCGGTTCACGAAGTTCGATCCCGGGGAGAAAGCCATCCGGAGCCTGGCCCTGATCGTGGCCTACGCCATGGTCGTGAACGTTTTCTTCGTGAGCGTCGAGTTCTTCACGGCCATTTACAGCGACATGCCCCACCACGTCCACTCCTTCGAGTATCTCTACCTGGGTCTCCACGGACATGACTCCCTGGTTCCGTGGATGTGGACTGGCGCAGCCCTGACGATCATCTGCGTGACCCTGCTGCTGATTCCAAAGATCAGGAACAACCTGAAGGTGCTGGGCTTCATTTGTGCTGGCGTAATCGCAGCGATATGGATCGAAAAAGGTGTGGGAATGGTGGTGACCGGGTTCGTGCCGAATCCTCTGGGACGGATTACAGACTATTCACCCTCCGGCGTGGAGGTGGCGGTAACCGTTGGGGTCTACGCCATTGGGTTCATGATGTTGACGTTGATCTACAAGATCGTCGTGAATGTCCGGGAACGGATGTTGGCGGCATGATGAAGGTTTTTTCATAAAGGACTGAACTCTCAGTATAGCCATCAATCCAAGCCGAAAAGGGAGACGACGATGGCAGATTCCCAAAGAAGTACCCCGATGTTGGACGAGCTGAAAAAAGGCCCATGGCCCAGCTTCGTCACACAGATCGAGGAGATGGCCGAAGAAAAAGAAGCTCCGGCTCAGCTCCTCGAGCTCCTCGAACGCTCGTACCACGAGAAGATTGGACACTGGAAACACGGTGGGATCGTGGGTGTCATGGGGTATGGCGGCGGCGTGATCGGCCGGTACAGCGACGTACAGGAAGAGTACCCGGCCATCGCTCACTTCCACACCATCCGCGTGAACCAGCCACAGGGTTGGTTCTACACCTCCGACGCCCTCCGTACCATCTGTGACATCTGGGATCGGCATGGTTCCGGTCTCACGAACATGCACGGATCCACGGGAGACATCATTCTCCTGGGAACCACCACAGACGAGCTGGAGCCGACCTTCGCCGAGCTCACCCAGAACGACTTCGACCTGGGCGGATCGGGCTCCGACATGCGGACGCCCAGCTGCTGCGTCGGGCCTGCCCGTTGCGAGTGGGCTTGCTACGACACGTTGGCTCTGACCCACGAGCTGACCATGCATTTCCAGGACGAGCTGCACCGTCCAGCCTTCCCGTACAAGTTCAAGATCAAGAACTCCGGCTGCGCCAACGACTGCGTGGCGTCCATCGCCCGGGCCGATATGTCCATCATCGGCACCTGGAGAGACGACATCCGCATCGACCAGGACGAGGTCCGGGCCGCTGCAGAAAACGGGATGAACATCGAGCGTGACATCTGCGGCAACTGCCCCACCAAGTGCATCGAGTGGGACGGAAACGAGATGACCATCGATAACAGCAACTGCGTGAAGTGCATGCACTGCATCAACGCGATGCCCAAAGCCCTGCGGATCGGCACCGACACCGGCGCCTGCATCCTCCTCGGAGCCAAGGCTCCCATCGTCGAGGGTGCCCAGCTTTCGTCGGTCCTCGTTCCGTTCATGAAGATCGAAGAGCCCTACGATGAGTTGAAAGACCTCATCGAGCGGATCTGGGACTTCTGGGGGGAGCATGGAAAGAACCGGGAGCGCGTCGGCGAGCTCATGCAGCGCGTTGGCCTGGGGAACTTCCTCGAGGAGATCGAGGTCGAGCCCGTGCCTCAGATGGTCGCTTACCCGAGAGACAACCCCTACGTCTTCTACGAAGAGTACTACGAGGAAGACGACGAAGACGAAGACGACGAGGAATAGGGGAACCGAACCAAAGGTCTCTACTTGACTGAGATAACCAACGACTTTCGGGAGATATAGCGATGGCACTGGAAAGAAGAACTGATATCGGCCCTCCGGATTACAGGAATTTCTTGCCGCCGATCATCAAAGAGAACTACGGAACCTGGAAGTACCACGAAGAACTCCGGCCCGGCGTGATGGTTCATGTCGGTGAGTCTGGAGACAAACTTTTCACCGTTCGCGCCGGCTCCCCCCGCCTCATGGGCACCAAGGCGATCCGGCGTTTCGCCGACCTGGCCGAGAAGTATTGCGGTGGGTACATGCGATTCACGTCGCGGCACAATGCCGAATTCCTGATCACCGATGAAGCCAACATCGATCCCCTCATCGCCGACTTGGCCGAGCTTGGCCATCCCGTGGGCGGAATCGGGAACGCGATTTCCAGCATCGTCCACACCCAGGGTTGGGTCCACTGCCACTCGGCAGCCACGGACGCCTCTGGTGTGGTGAAGGCGGTCATGGACGACCTGCACGAGTACTTCGACGGCACCACGCCGATTCCTGGGAAGCTCAGGATCGCCCTGGCTTGCTGCTTGAACATGTGCGGCGCGGTCCACTGCTCCGATATCGCCATTCTTGGCGTGCACCGGCGCCCGCCGAAGGTGCAGCACCAGAACATGAAGAGAATGTGCGAGATCCCGAACGTGGTGGCTTCCTGCCCCACGGCGGCCATCCGGCCCGCCGAGGTGGACGGTCATCCGTCCGTCGAGATCGACGAAGATCTCTGCATGTTCTGCGCGAACTGCTTCTCGGTGTGCCCTGCCCTGCCCATGGCCGACGCCCTGAACGATGGGATCTCCATCTGGGTCGGCGGGAAGGTGTCAAACGCCCGTTCGGAGCCTATGTTCTCCAAGCTGGCCATCCCCTTCATCGAGAACAATCCTCCCCGCTGGCCTGAGGTGACCGAGGCCGTTCGGAAGATCGTCGAGGTCTGGGTGGACGGTGCGCGGAAGTACGAACGGATGGGTGAATTCATCGAGCGGATCGGTTGGCCGCGCTTCTTCGAGCTCACCGGCATCGAGTTATAGAAGCAGCATATCGATTATTACAAGTACGCGGGACTGAGGTAAAAGCGGTATGCACAGATG
>JABDNZ010000325.1 GCA_013043565.1 Gemmatimonadota bacterium
GTTTCATGCTCAACGGTGAAAGGGTGACTCTTGAAACCGACGGGAGTCGGACCCTTCTCTGGGCTCTTCGCACCGACCTGGGACTGACCGGCACCAAGTATGGCTGCGGGATCGGGATGTGTGGCTCCTGCACCGTTCTAGTTGACGGGGTTCCCACCCGGGCCTGCTTGTCCGACCTGGACTATGTGGAGGGGAAGGCGGTCACCACCATCGAAGGCCTGGCGGCGTCGGAGGGGCTCCACCCCCTTCAGCAGGAGTTCTACGAGCGGGGTGCGTACCAATGCGGGTACTGTACCCCCGGGATGATCATGAACGCATTTGGGATGCTTCAGGAGAACCCGGGCCCCAGCCGAGAGGAGATCATCCGGGGGATGGAGGGCAACCTCTGCAGGTGTTCGGCTTACAAGCGGATCCTCGAGGCGATCGAGAGTTATGCCGGCTCGAAAGGAGATGACAATGAGTGACGTCTCTGGGATGAACCGGCGGGAGTTTTTGAAACTCTTGGGGGGCGGGGTACTGATCAGCGTTAATCTCGGTCCTCTCTCCCTCTTCCGGGCGGAAGGGTCCCCACCGGTGCAGCAGCGGGGGTACCCGGAGGATATCAATGCCTACTTGCACATCGCCGAAGACGGCCATGTGACCCTTTTCTCCGGAAAGATCGAGATGGGGCAGGGGGTCATGACCTCCCTCTCCCAGATGGCGGCCGAAGATCTGGGTGTCAGCCTGGAGTCCATGGACATCGTCATGGGGGACACCGACAGGTGTCCGTGGGACATGGGCACGTGGGGCTCCATGACCACACGGTTTTTCGGACCTGCCGTCCGGGCCGCCGCCGCCCGGGCCAGGCTCGTTCTGACCGACCTTGCATCCGAGACTCTGGGCGCGCCCCGGGATTCCCTGCGGGTGGAGGACGGGATCGTCTTCGTGGAGAGTGACCCCAACCGTCGGGTGTCCTACGGCGCTCTGGCCAAGGGACAGGCCATCACCCACACCGTCGACGAGGAGGAGGTCCTTCGTGCCGTCCACGAGTTCAAAGTGATCGGGGAGTCCCCTCTCCGCATGGACGGTGTCGAGAAGGTTACCGGCGCCGCTGAGTTCGCTGGGGACATCAGGCTTCCCGGGATGCTCTATGCCCGCCTGCTCCGGCCCCCTGCCCACGGTGCTACCATGACCCGAGTGGACACGTCGGCTGCCGAGGCCATGCCCGGTGTCACAGTGGTGAACCAGGATGGAATGGTGGCGGTTCTTCACTCGGATCCCGAAATGGCGGGGCGTGCATTGGAGGCCGTAGTGGCCGAGTTCGACGAGCCGGCAGCCACGGTGGACCAAGAAAGCATCTTCCAGCATCTGGTCGACACCGCGTCGGAGCCGAACGTGCCCGAACGGGAAGGGGATCTGGAAGTCGGGATGCGGGCTTCGGCCATGACCTTCGATCACACCTACTACAACGCTTATGTGGCCCATGCTCCCATGGAGCCGCACACGGCCCTTGCCGAAGTTCGGGACGGAAGGGTGACGGTCTGGAGCTCGACCCAGTCTCCGTTCGGGACTCAGAGCTCCCTGGCTCGAGCCCTGGGATTGCCACCGGAGAACATCCGCGTGCTGACGCCCTTCGTCGGCGGTGGGTTCGGCGGGAAATCCGCCGGGCAGCAGGCGGAGGAGGCGGCCCGCCTGGCCCAGATCACCCAGTGTCCCGTGCAGGTGGCCTGGACCCGTGCGGAAGAGTTCTTCTACGACACGTTCCGCCCGGCTGCCACACTCCAGGTGGTCTCAGGTATAGACGGGGACGGCCGAATCACCCTCTGGGACTACCAGGTCTATGGGGCCGGCGCCCGGGGCTCGGATGTGTTCTACGACGTGCCCCACCACAGCGTAAGGGTGTACGGGGAGTGGGGGGGGCGAGGGCCCAGCGGAATGCATCCTTTCGCCGTTGGCCCCTGGCGGGCCCCGGCCGCCAACAGCAATCGCTTCGCGGCGGAGCAGCAGATCGAGATCATGGCGATGGCCGCTGGCATCGATCCTCTGGAATTCCGTATCAGGAATACCACAGATCCCCGGATGGTGAGTGTCTTGAAGGCCGTGGGGGACGCAGCAGGATGGGAGCCCAGGGTGGGACCACAAGGCACCAACCAGGGCCGGGGAATCGCTTGTGGTATTGACGCCGAAACCTATGTGGCCAACGTGGCGGAGGTGACGGTGGATCCCTCCACCGGGGCGTTCAAGGTGGACCGGGTGGTTTGCGCTCAGGACATGGGGGTGGTGGTGAACCCCGAGGGAGCCCGGATGCAGATGGAAGGGTGTATCGCCATGGGCCTGGGGTACGTATTGAGCGAGGAGATCCGGTTCGAGGGGGGGAAGATCCTGGATCAGAACTTTGGCACGTATGAGATCGCCCGCTTCAGCCAGATGCCGGAGATCGAGACCGTCTTCGTGGAGAACGACGACCTCCCGCCGAAGGGGGGCGGGGAGCCCGCCATCATCAACATGGGGGGAGCCGTGGCCAACGCCATCTTCGACGCCACGGGGGTCCGAGTCTTCCACCTGCCCATCACCCCGGAACGGGTCCTCGAGGCGCTTCGGCAAAAGTGAGAAAAGGGGGGAGTGACGAACGGCCTCTCGGGAGACTCCCGGGGAGGCCGTTCCTTTTTCGGACCGGACGATCTTCGCCCGGTGTCTGAGCGGGTCCCTACGCGTCCACTGGAGTACGGAAGCCACTCGGTTTGACAGCGAGGACCGAGCAATCCACCGATGCCAGAATCTTCTCCGCCGTGTTTCCGATCAGGAATCCAGGGACCCCGGTTCTCCCCACCGTTCCCATCACGATCACGTCCACGTCATGGGTCCGGACGAAATCGGGAACCACCACCTCCGGGTCCCCTTCGAGCAAGTGCCGGTTCATGGGAGAGATTGCGTCGTCGAACGGCCTGAGAAAGTCGGTCAGACCCCTGGCCGCCCGTGACCGCATCTGTTTCACGTACCCGCCGAACTCCTCCGATCTCATCCTGCTCCGGAGCAAGGACTCTCCCCAAGGTGCCCATGCATGGAGCACGTGAAGGTCGGCGTTCTCCATCTCCGCGACTGAAAGACCCAGCTCGAGAATCGATTCATTCAGAACGTGGTGGTCTTCTTCGGTGTTGGAGGGATCGATCGTGGCGAGGATGCTGGTGACCGTTTCGTGACCCCCCGGCTTCACCAGCCAGACCGGGCAGGGACACTTCCTGAGGAGCCTCATGTCCACGGATCCCAGGTGCTGCCCAGGAATCCGCTTCCTTCTGCCGGTCCCCTTCATCACCAGGTCGAACCCCTCCCGCACCACCACACGGGAAACCTCCATGGCCGTGTGTCCCCAGAAGACACGGGTATCGAGCGGTACGGTCGTTTCGGGGAGTTGGTCGACGGCCGACTGGAGGGAGGCCTCCGCCGCCTGAACGAGGGCCTTCTTCAGGTCGTCCAGGCCCCCGATACCCTCGGGGATATCGCTGGGGAGGGGTGGAATTACATGGACCACCGACAGACTCCCAGCCGAATCTCCGGCCAACCGGAGCGCGAGTCTGAGAGCAGTCGTATCCCGCTCATCCGAGTCGAAGATCGAAAGGATCTTTTCAAACCGCTTCATCTAGGCCTCCTGAGGGCCCCGTTGGATCGCCCAGCGGCCGGCCGATGGCCGCTATTCTTCCGAGTCGGGAGAAAGATACCCTCCGAGGTACCCTCCACGGGAGGGCTCACCCTGGCGCCATGGGCGATGGGAAGCCCAGTTTTGTCGACTCCACTCCGCCCCGATCCGGCTGGGAACCAATAACTTTCCGGGGCCTTGAACTGCGGGGAGCCATGAAC
>JABDNZ010000039.1 GCA_013043565.1 Gemmatimonadota bacterium
GGCCGAAAGCTCGCTGAGTTGGACCTCCTTCCGACTCCTTTTCCCATGGACAAGTACCTCAGCGAGCGCGATCAACGCCACCTCAAACTCCTCTATGGGGTTGGTGGCTTGAGCTACGGCAACCTCTCGGCCCGTCTGGACGACGACCGCTTCTGGATGAGCGCAAGCGGAGTGGACAAGTCCAACCTTCGGGAGGTCGGGCGGGACATCCTTCTCGTGAAGGATTTCGACCACGACCGGAACGCGATGATCCTGAGTGTCCCTCCATCTGTTGAGCCGCGGCGAGTGTCCGTCGACGCCATCGAACACTGGATGATTTATAGGGAGCATCCGGACGCCGGGGCGATCCTCCACGTACATGCCTGGATGGACGATGTCCCTTCCACCGAGTTCAACTATCCCTGCGGGACCTACGAACTCGGGGTGGCAGTGGCCGATATAGTCCGGTCTGCCGAGATCCCCCGGAGGGCGGTCGTAGGCCTCAAGAACCACGGCCTGACCATCGTCGGGGAATCCATGGACGAGATCTTCGAGCGAGTAGAAGGAAGGATCTACCAGCCGGTGCCGATGGCCTGACAAGCCTCGACATCCGGCGTCTGGACTGCAACGACAAACGGCCCCGGACGGGAGATTTCCCGCCCGGGGCCCTGTTTTTTGACCCTCATCCCTCGACAGTCGTGGCGCGAATCAGATCAGAGCTTTTTGAACGGCCATGATCAGGTCCCCATGCCGGGAATAGGCCCACTCCGCTTCGTCCAGGTCCAGGCGCTCCGTGTTCGTGTGGGCATAGCGTTCCTCCCCGGGGGCGAACCCCAGGGTCGGAATTCCGAACACGCCGGCGCTCCACCCGCCGTCGGTGGCGAAGGTCCAGGGTCGGATGGCCGCAGGTGCGGAACCATCCCGGTTCCCGACGGCCTTGGCCGCCGCCACGATCATGGGGTGATCTCCTTCCATCAGGAACCCGGGCGTGAACAGGTCACGCGTTTCTCCGATGCCTGTGAAGGCCTCCTGGTGCTCCAGGGCCATCCGGACCTCCACGGCCATCCCTTCCGGGAGAGCGCCGAGATGGGGCTCGATGGCAGCCCTCACCTGAGCGAGGAGCTCTTCATTGGTGCTGGTGGGGAGGATCCGCCAATCCACAACGATGGTTACGTCGTCGGGGACCACGTTCCGGCTCTCGGGGAGGACATCGACGTTGGTTGGTACCAACGAAGCCCGGCCCAGGACGGGATCCTCGGGTTGGTTGGAGGCGAGGTCGGCGAGGCCTGCCAGAACCGCCGGTACCAAGTCCAAGGCGTTCCTGGCTCGCTCAGGGGCGCTGGCATGGCCCGCCAGCCCCTTCAGATTGATCTCCACCTCCGCCCGGCCCCGGTGCCCGGTGGTGATATCGCCTTTGGTTGCCTCCCCGATGATCACCGCTCCGGGTTCCACGCCTTTGGACTCCAGGAGGTATTCCATCCCCCACCCTCCCCGCTCTTCGAAGACCGTGTGGGCCACGATGACGTCTCCGGGGGCCCGTCCTGCCAAGGCGGCGGCGGCATAGGTCTGGAGGGCCAGGGGGCCCTTGATATCCATGGACCCACGGCCATGGAGGAAGCCGCCGTCCACCGTGGCGTCGAAGGGGGGGAACTCCCAATCGTCGTGATCCCCCTCCGCTACGACATCCATATGGCAGTTCAGCATGCACGAAGGCGCAGCTCCCGTCCCGGGGATCACGCCAATGGCATTGCCGAGATCGTCCATGCGGATGTCCCGGAAACCCAGGACCTCCATCTCCTGGACGACGCGTTTCGCCACGTCTCCCTCATGTCCGGAAAGAGACGGGATACGAATCAGATCCTGAGCGAAAGCCAGAGCGTTCTCGAATGAGGCTTCCTTGGCCACCGGGTCCTCCTGATGAAGGGACGCTTGGAGATCGAACCTGGGAACCTACGGTGTGGATGGGCGGGTGAAAACCACGAAAGCCCGACTCCTTTCGGAGCCGGGCTTCCATGGCCTTCGACCGGACTCGGAGAGATCGTCTCCGAGCCGGAACAGCTAGCCGAACAGCCTCTGAATCGTCTCGACGAGCCAAGAGGTCTCGATGTCGTGCACCCGGACGAACCATGGCGCCAGGACCAGGGAAACCACGCTCATGAGCTTGATGAGGATGTTCATGGAGGGACCCGAGGTGTCCTTGAAGGGATCACCAACGGTGTCGCCGACCACGGCGGCTTTGTGGGGCTCCGAGCCCTTACCACCGTGGGCGCCGCCCTCGATGTACTTTTTGGCGTTGTCCCACGCACCACCGGCGTTGGCCATGAAGAGGGCCATCAGAACACCCGTGACGGTGGCGCCGGCCAGCATACCACCCAGGGCTTCCACGCCCAGGAAGTAGCCCACCAGAACCGGGGCGATGACAGCGGTCATGCCCGGAAGGATCATCTCACGGAGCGCCGCGTCGGTGGAGATGGCCACGCAGCGAGCCGAATCCGGCTTGCCGGTGCCTTCCATGATGCCTGGAATTTCCCGGAATTGCCGACGGACCTCTTCCACCATGCCCTGGGCAGCCTTACCCACTGCGGTCATGGTGAAGGCGGCGACCAGGAAGGGCAGGATGCCACCGAGGAACAACCCGATCACAACGATGGGATTCACCAGGTCGATTCCGGTTTCCTGGAGGCCGACCTTGGCCGAGTAGGCGCTGAACAGAGCCAATGCGGTGAGGGCGGCCGAACCGATGGCGAAGCCCTTCCCGATGGCGGCCGTGGTGTTCCCGATGGCGTCCAGGGAGTCGGTGACGGCCCGGGTCTCGGGTCCGAGACCAGCCATCTCACTAATTCCACCAGCGTTGTCGGCAACCGGGCCGTAGGCGTCGACGGACATGGTCACACCAACCGTGGCCAGCATGCCGACGGCGGCGATCCCGATGCCGTAGAGGCCGGCGGCTTCGAACGACACGAAGATGGCGATACAGATCAGGATGAGCGGAACCGCGGTGGATTCCATCCCGATGGCCAGGCCGGTAATGATGTTCGTAGCAGGCCCGGTCTCACTGGAGTCGGCGATCTTTCGGATCGGGCCGGCAGCCGTGTAGTACTCGGTCACGAGGCCGATGAAGATCCCGACGAGGCTACCAGCCAGGATGGCCCAGAAGGGCCCCATGGGCGACAGCATGTTCCCGGTCTCGACATCGACGATTTCCAGACCGACGTTCCCGACCACGAACCACATGGCGACGAGGAAGAGTCCGGCGGCGATAAACGTGACGTTCCGCAGGGCTCCCGCCGGATCCGTTTTCTCGAGGACCTTCATCATCACGACACCGATGAGGGAGGCCACGAGGCCCACCGCTACGGTGATGATGGGGAGGGCAACGGCTTCGACGGACGTCGTGGCGAGGGTCGCGGAGGTTGCGGCGATGGCCATGGTGGCGACCACGGAGCCCACA
>JABDNZ010000338.1 GCA_013043565.1 Gemmatimonadota bacterium
CCGCCGGTAGACGGGAGGAGGCTTCTGTAACCGAATCTCGTCCCCGCCGACCCGTCAGTCCTCACTGTCCTGGGATGAACTCGGCTCATTCAGAGCATTCTCGATCTCCGAGAGCAGTTCTTCCGGATCCACCGGTTTGGTGAGAATGGCGAGAGCGCCGGAGCGGGCAGCCTCGTTGAGCTTCTTTGCGGTGATCCCCGAGATGGCGATCACCCGAACCCATGGATCCTCCTCCTTCATCGTCTCCAGAAGCTCCAGCCCGTTCAATTCCGGCATGATGATGTCGGTGACCACGATGTCGACCTTGGATCTTCTCCAGATCTTCAGCGCCGTCTGACCATTAGGAGCAAAGAGAGGCTCATGTCCTGACCGGTGGAGGATTTCCGAGAGCAGAACCCGGTCCATCTCGTCGTCATCTACAATTAAGATTTTTGCCATTGTTGTCTCGACTTCGAGGTCCTTTCCCTTTTCTGGCGACTTCCCAGCAATGTTCGTTACCCTTTTTTAAAGGTAGGAAGGTCACCGGTCCGCCACAAAACATTCGTGTCTCTCCTCACGACGTTGGACCCGGACCAAGCCTCCGAGGGTGCGTCTGCCGTCGTCTTTGGTCATCTTTTCAGGCAACTCATTTGGCGCGGGCCGCATCTACACGATGAATCCCGAAACCGATTGCTCAAAGAAGGCATGCTGAACCATGGCTCTCCGCACCCACATCAGGAACGGCAACCAAGGAGGCAGGTCCATCCTCCCCACCCTCTTCCTCGCAGCAGCGATTTTTTCACCGGAGGCCGGCCTTGGCCAGGTGCGACTCGGGCAACCGGCAGCGGCATTTCCCGAAGATTTCGGGGCCATCCAGACGGTTCGTGAACTCCCGGATGGCAGGGTACTCGTGGCCGATCCTCTGTCCAAAGCCTTGTATGCCGTGGACTTGGCAGCCGGAACCCGACAGGTGATCGGAGGAGAGGGGGAGGGGCCCGAGGAGTATCGGCAGCCGGATTCGGTCTGGCCCCTCCCAGGGGACTCGACTCTTCTGGTGGACCTGGGGAACGGACGCCTGGTTGTGTTGGGACCGGACCTGGCCTTCGGGGAAACGATGCCCATAGCCGTCGGAGACTTCCAACCCGGGCAGCCCCTCGTCTTGGCGATCCCTCAGGGTGTGGACGGCTCCGGAAACCTCTACGCCCGGGTCATGGGTGGGGGAATGGGTGGAGGCCCCCTTCCCGACTCCGCCGATATCCTCAGAATCGACCGGGCAACCGGGACCACTGAGCAGGCGGCTCGGTTCAAGATCCAGGACATGACCCAGACGACTTCCGGTGGCGCAAACAACCAGAACATCGCCATCTCCCCCATTCCCCTCTCACCCGAGGACGCCTGGGGGGTGGCTCGAGACGGATCGGTCATCCTGGCCCGAGCCGGGTCATACCTTCTCGAGCGAATCCACCCCGATGGCGCTGCCTCTCGAGGGCCTGAGATTCCCTTCGATCCCATTCGAATCGGGACGGCGGAGAAGGAAGAATACGTCGCCGAACTGGGACGGGCCGGGGGCGGAATCCGTGTCGGGGTTCAAATGGACGGCGGACAACTCTCGATGAACTTCGCCCGGGGTGGGGGAGGCAACCGGGAGATCGATCAGTACACGTGGCCGGAGGCGAAGCCACCCCTTTATAGCGGCAGGATCCCCGTCGATCCCATGGGGAGGGCCTGGGTTCGCCGGCACGTCGACGCCGGAGGGGCAACCACCTATGACGTGTTCGAGGAAAGCGGCACCCGCATTGGCACTGTGCTCCTGGAAACAGGAAAACGGGTGATCGGCTTTGGGCCCAGCGGCATCTATGTCGTGGCGTACGACGAGTTCGACCTGAACTACCTGGAGCGGTACGACTGGCCTGCAAGTTTCCGTTAATCCCGGTCGTCCACCGACGAGGTATCGGGGTCTTCCTGCGGGTTGGGCCTCCTGCCCTGGACGAACTTGCTCAAGAGTAGGAAAAGGCCGCCAAAGACGAAGAGGAGCAGGACCCGCCAGATCGGCTCGACCGCCGCCATGTCCACTAGTAGAACCTTACCCACGACAAGCAGGAGAGTGGCCACACCGGTTTTCTGGAGGATCGACCGGTCCGTGAGGAGGCCGGCAACGAGCACCGCGGACCCCTGGATTCCGAAAGCGAAGCTCATGAAGGCCTGGCCCTGTTCGAACGGATAGAGTTCCCGGGCTGTCCAAACCAGAAGGCCCACGTAGGCGGCGAAGAGATACAGCCTCTTACCCTGGGGCGGGGACAGAAGGGTCCCGATGTACGCCGCAGCGCCCAGAGCCACCAGGTCGATCATGGAGACCGGGTCCCCGGCATGGAGGGTCCGTCCGCCGTTCATCCCATCCGCAAAAAACCACAGACCGACGAGGATCGGGAGGTGTCCGACACCAGCCCAAAGCGGTGTCTTGGTCCGGGAAGCAAGGACCTGGGTTACCACAGCCACTAGAAGGAACGCCGAATAGAGGACCCCGTAGTGGTCCAACAGCTCCCTCGCGAGTAGAGCCAGAAGGCCCACATAGGCTCCGACAAAAAAGCCGTGCCGAACCTCCCGGGCCCGGGCACAGGTCCCGAGATATATCGCCCCGAGTAGAGCGGCCAGGTCGACGAGGAGCGTCGCGTCACCTCCGATGAGCGTTCGGCCGGACTGGAGCCCGAACACGAAGCCCAAGACCACGAACCCGAAGGCCACGTAAGACAGGTTCTCGACAACCCGATCTTTCATCCGAACCGCGACGATCTGAGTCACCACAGCTTCAACCAGGATGGCCAGGTAAAGGATAGATGGATGATCGTTCAGTTCCCTGGCAGTGAAGGCCAGGAGGCCGAGGTAGGCGCCGATGAAGAACACTTTCCGCCCAGTCGCCCCCATGTACCGGGCACCGATCAGCCCAGCGGCTGCGATGGCGGCAACGTCCAGCAACGGAACGAGGGAGCCTTCGAGCAAGAAATCGCCGAACACCATGCGGAACAGGAACGTCCCCAGCACGATGGCCTGAACCGCCACGCCAAAACCGAAGAGGAGCTTGCTCCCCTTCCGAGCCGCCACTGCGAAGAGGGCGACCGCTTCGGCCATGAAGGCCAAGTAGAGAACGTTGCCGGTCAAGACCAACCCGAGACCCACGGTCGAAAGGAGGATGGCGACGAACCGCTGGGTCGTAGCCGAGTCTTCCGGGTCGGGGGTTCGGGCCAGCCACCAGCCCACTGCCTGGGCGATCAGGGCAGCCGAGAGAAACACCCATCCCAGCTGGACCCGGGAAAGGTCCCACATCCAGCTGGAAAAAGTGATGGCGGTCAGGGGCATCAGGAGGGACAGGGCGTCCAGGTGCACATTCCACTGTTGGTGTCCCCAGCCCGTCTCCTCGTTGGCGCTGGCGGGCCGAGGCCACCTTCCTGGGTTTCGTTCCCGGAGGGCCACCCGGTAGAGAGGCACCAGCCAGAAAGCGAGCGCGGAAAAGGTGATGGTCGCCTGCACCGTCCATATTCCCGCGGACCCGGAGGCAGATACCCCACCTACTGCCAGCCATAGGACTGCCCACGCCAATGCGACGGCCGAGACCAGGAGAGCCCGCCAGGCCTTCAACAGGTAGATGGCCGAAACCGAGGCAACGATCAGTCCCACATACAAGGCCAACCCCACGACCTCGGCCGAGTCTGGGCTGAGAATCAGAGGCGTGGCCAGAGCCCCAATCAACCCGACCAGGGCCAGTGTCTGAAGTCCACTCCTTAGTGACAGGAATATCCCCAGGGCCGAAGCCACGAAAAGGAATGCGAAGGCCACAGGGTAGCTTACGAGGGAGTACCACTGGTGACCCGTGTAGCCGGTGATGAAGAAGGTGGCGATACCACCCCCCGCGAGGGCGGTTCCCAGCGGTTCTCCCTTGCTGGCGCCCTTGAAACCCAGAGCCACCATGGCGATCCCAGCCACCAGTCCCAACGCCAGGCGAATGGCAGGCACCAGCCAGCCTTGATCGATGGAGTACTTGAAGAAGTAAGCGACGCTGAGGAGGAGGAGCACGATCCCCAGTCTTGCGAGAAACACCCCCTTGAGTGGGTAGATCCCCAGGTCCTCCAGCACATCCATACCCGTTTTGAAGGTGGTGCCAGGTGGGGCCTGCGCTCTTCCTGCATCCTGGGTTGGACCCATCCTCCTCGCCCCGGGAACGGGCTCGGAGATCGGGTCGGCAGGGGGTTCGGCAGCCGGCTCGGTCGGATCCTCCATTCCCTGCCCAAAAGTGGGCTCAGGGGCGTGGGAAACCGGGCCGGACCGTTCGGCCGGGGGTTCAGGCACCTGCTCAAACTGCTCGGATGGCGCCCCACCCTCAGCCTTCATCTCCTGGACCAAAGCAAGAACCTGATTCAGCAAACGCTCAAGGCGGGCCACACGGGCTTCCAGCTCATCACGGCGGCCGTCGGGCACGTTCACCACCTTTTCGTCTGGGAGATCATGGAGAGATGTAGGGAAGGTAGAGAACCCAAGAAAGTACAGCAATCAAGTGGTTTTCCTTCGCTGAACTTGTGGCGCCTATGCGACCCCGGGCCGCCCTCGCAAATCGAGCTTGTTTCGGTTAGGCTCAAGTGAAGAAGGCCCGACAAGAACACCGACCAGAGAGCAAGGATGAAAGAACGTTTAGTTCAGCTCTTTTCCAGAAAGTACGGCCAGCGTCCGGACGCGATCCTGGACATGGCGGCAGACGGATCGACTCGGCAGTACTTCAGGCTTCTCCTAGAGGGGCGCGAAACGGTGGTCGGGGCGATCGGACCCGACCATGAGGAGAACCGGGCCTTTCTCTCTTTTGCCAAAGCCTTCCGAAAAATCGGCCTGCCAGTGCCGGAGATCTTTGATGAGGACCGGGAGGCCGGGGTGTGGCTGGAAGAGGACCTGGGTGACACGACCCTCTTTCAAGCACTGACCGCAGTCCGGTCCGGAACGGACGAGGATCTTTTCCCGGACGAAGCGGAAGAGCTCTTTCGGAGGGCTCTGACCGTCCTACCCCGGTTCCAAATCCAGGGGCACGAGGCCGTAGACTACCGCCTTGCCTATCCCCGCCAGGCCTTTGACCGAAGGTCGATTCGATGGGACCTGAACTACTTCAAATACCACTTCCTCAAGCTGGCCCACATCGAGTTCAGCGAGCAGCGGTTGGAAGACGATTTCAGCCGCCTGACGGACCTTCTCCTCCAGGCCGAGTCGGACTTCTTCCTGTACCGGGACTTCCAGTCCAGGAACATCATGATTCGGGACGGCGAGCCCTGGTTCATCGACTTCCAGGGTGGGAGGAGGGGGGCGCTTCAGTACGATGTGGCCTCCC
>JABDNZ010000346.1 GCA_013043565.1 Gemmatimonadota bacterium
CCCTTCCGAACGGCCTCACTTTGCTCATCCAGAGGGCTCATGAATAAACCCGATTCCTCGAGAGAATCTGCCATCGGTCCATCGAAAGCCGCCGAGGCTTCCCACTCCCCGAAGCTTTTCGGCACGATTCCAGGTGTGTTCACGCCGACCCTGCTTACGATCCTCGGGGTCATCATGTACCTGCGACTGCCCTGGGTCGTCGGCAATGCCGGGCTCGTTGGTGCTTTCCTCGTCGTAGGTCTCGCCGTAGGGATCACCGCCGCGACGGGGCTGTCTCTCTCGTCCATCGCCACCAACACCCGCCTGGGCGCGGGTGGCCCATACGCCATCATCTCGAAGGCTCTGGGCTTCGAAATCGGCGGTAGCATCGGGCTCCCTCTCTACCTCTCTCAAGCCCTGGCTGTGGCCATGTACGTATTCGGGTTCAGAGAGGGGTGGATCTGGGTGTTCGAAAGCCATCCGACCCTCCTGGTGGACCTGGCTATCTTCGCGGTGATTCTGGTGATCGCCTACATCTCCGCCGACCTGGCTTTCCGCGTGCAATACCTGGTCATGGCGGTGATCGCGATGTCTCTGATCGCAATTTTGGGGAATCTGTCGGTTTGGCACTCACCCATGGAGATCACCGCGTTCGGTTCGTATCCAGGGTCTCCCGAGACGAGCTTTTCAGGAACGGGGTTCTGGGGGGTTTTCGCGGTGTTCTTTCCCGCGGCAACAGGGATTCTGGCCGGAGCGAACATGTCGGGGGAGCTGAAGAACCCCAGACTCAGCATTCCCCGGGGTACCCTCGGGGCCATCGCCGTGAGCACCGTCGTTTACTTTTTCCTCGTAGTCTGGGCCGCCAAGGCCGGGACTCCGGAACAGCTGGTCAGCAACTATACGATCATGATCGACCGCTCCCTTTGGGGGCCGATCGTAGTAGCGGGCTTGCTTGGCGCGACCTTTTCCTCGGCTCTCACCTCACTTGTGGGGGCGCCCCGGATTCTGGCAGCGCTTGGGAAGGACCGCATCCTCCCGGGCGGGGAGTGGCTCGGGAAGACATCGAAGGGTGAGCCGCGGAGAGCCATGTTGATTACCGGGGCCATCGTGCTCCTGGCTCTGATGACTCGAGACCTGAACGTGCTCGCTCCTCTTATCACCATGTTCTTCCTCATCACCTATGCGGTGATCAACGTGGTGATGTTGGCCGAGGCCAGCCTGGGGCTAATGAGTTTTCGGCCTACCTTGACCGTTCCGCGGGTGGTGCCGTTCCTGGGGGCTCTTGGATGCGTCTTCGCGATGTTCATCGTGAATCCCACCTTCTCTCTGGTGGCGGTGGCCGTGGTCGCGGGTATCTACCTCTGGATCATCTGGCGAGGAGCTACCCCGAGGACCGGTACCGTCCGAAGCGGCATCTTTGTCGCCTTTGCCGAATGGGCAGCCGGCAAGGTGATGGAGCTCGAGCTCTCAACCTCCAGAGCGTGGAAGCCCAGCCTCCTGGTCCCGGTAAGAGATCCGACGACCCTGCGTGGAGAATTCCGTCTCCTGGTGGATCTGACCCTGCCGGAGGGCTCACTGAAAATACTGGGTGTCGCGACCCATGAGACGGTTCAGGACCTGACGCCCCGGATAAGGGAATCGATGCGCTTCTTCCGTAAGCTCGGGGTCATGGCGACCGCGTCGGTCATCGATTCTGCGGGGTACACGACTGGAATCGTCACGGGTCTTCAGGCCCTGGGGAGCGCGTTTTTCCACCCGAACATCCTGGTCCTCCCCTTGTTCAGGGACCCTTCCCGTCACTCCGAGCTGGAGGAAGTGATCCGGGAGGCTCGACGCCTCAAGGTCGGGATCATGGTGATCGGCCTCCATGATCAGGCCGGGTTGGGGAGGGCTGGTGTCATTAACCTGTGGATCTCTCCCAGGGAGCGGACCCAGTCCTTGCATTCGTTCCTCACGGGTACAAACCAGAACCTCGGGATCCTCTCGGGTATCCGATTGGCTCGGGCCTGGGGAGGAGACCTGAACCTCATCACCGTCGTGGCGAGAGAGGAGGAGGTCGCCCCAACGGAGCGCCACATGGAGGAACTCCGTGACCTGTGCCGGGTCCACACCTCTGCCCGTTCCCTCGTTCTTGTCGGGGCCTTCGAGGATGCGATCCATCTGGCCCCCCAGGCTGACCTCCATATCATCGGATTACCCAGCGCATCGCCGCTCCCTTCCGCTCTTGGGATCGTTCGAGAGGCCCGGGCCAGTTGTCTGTTTGTGGTGGATTCGGGTATGGAGAGCGCTCTGGCGTGATTCGTGGCCGAGGGGTATGGGTGGTAAGGCCGTGCTCCTTCCCGAGGTTTCCCGTTCCGCTGGCTCAGAGGGGAGAACACCGATAGGTACCATCCGGGATTTCATGGAGGAACAATTCCTCCACTTTAACGCCAGGGAGGCCTTGGCGGCTGCCGAGGCCTACGAAAGCCACATCCACTCGGGCGGCCGAATGTTGGTGGCCCTGGCGGGGGCCATGTCCACGGCCGAGTTGGGGATCAGCCTCTCCCGCATGATCCGGTCCGGGAAGGTCCACGCCATTTCCTGCACCGGAGCCAACCTGGAGGAGGACGCGTTCAACCTCCTGGCTCACGACGAATACGAGGTCGTTCCTGACTGGCGTGGGCTGTCTGCGTCGGAGGAAGAGGAACTCTACCGACGGGGCATGAACCGGGTCACGGACACCTGCATTCCCGAGTCCGTGATGCGTCATCTCGAAGCAAGGATGCTGTCGGTTTGGTCGGCCGCTTGTCGGGAGGGCCTCCGAAAAACCCCTGCCGATTTTGTTTTCGAAGTGCTGGATGATCCCGAATTGTCGGACCTTTTTCAGATCGACCCGGAGCGGTCCTGGCTCCTGGCGGCCAAAGAGATGGGGATCCCTGTATTTGTGCCTGGATGGGAAGACTCCACGCTGGGTAACATGTTCAGTGCCAACGTGATGCTAGGCCGCCTCCCCCATCATGACTGTGTCGCTTCGGGGACTGATCAGTTCCAGCGCCTCATGGACTGGTACCTGGGAAACCACGGAGAAGCCGGGGGCCGTCCCTCGGTAGGGTTCTTTCAGATCGGGGGTGGGATCGCAGGGGACTTCGCTATTTGTGCGGTTCCTTGCCTCATCCAGGACGTGAAGAAGGAGGTCCCGTTCTGGGGCTACTTCTGTCAGATCACCGACGCCGAGGTGTCATATGGGGGGTACTCCGGCGCGGTCCCCAACGAGAAGATCACCTGGGGGAAGCTGGCCGCGGGCACTCCCAAATTCCTGGTGAAGTCCGACGCCACCATCGTGGCGCCCCTGATATTCGCCTACGTTTTGGGGGACTGAGGTCAGCCGTCGATCCCTGTATGGGCCGCGGATGGCGGCTCTGCCTCCAAACCGCTCACCAACCGCTCCAACCTGCCCCTCAGTTCCTCCATCTGGTGAGCGCTGAGCCGCTGGCCCATGGCCGATATCCCGTATAGAACCACCAACCCGGGCACCCCGAGCCAAACGCCCCACAATCCCCATGAGTCCATACCGGATTGCCACTGGACAAACCCGAGCATCAACCCGATGACTGCCAGGAATCCCACGGCGGTGTAGAGGAATATAAACAGGGTCCAGAGCTCGGGGTGGGGCCCGAACCGTCCCCGGAGAAGGGATCCTTCGGCATCTGGTTCTACCTGCACGGAGAGATGGGGCGACCACAGTTTTCGTTCTTCCTCATCCACGAAAAAATCCGCGCACCGGCCCTTCGATCGGGTGCAATCCGCGTAGTCAACGCCCTCCAATCGGCTCCGAAGCTCTGCCATCGCCTCGTCGGCCTGGGGAGTCAGGTGAACCGAAAACGTTGGTCGGATACGGGATTTTGGCATGAGAGCCCCTGTTCCTGAGCGCATCCCGGCAGGGCCCGTCTCAGGGGCCTCGGTCCGGGTCATTTCTTTGTCACTTGTCGGGGGTGAAACGCCGAATCAGGCCCACCACATTAACGAAGAAAGCGTTAACTTAAAAGGCTATTTACGAAAACAACTGTGCGCTCCGGGCCAGAGGCCGGGAACGTTCGTGAGGCCGTTTGATGCAGATTCGAAATGTGGCTGTCATTGCCCACGTGGACCACGGGAAGACCACCCTGGTCGATCAGATGCTCCGTCAGGCGGGGACCTTCCGTGCCAACGAGGAGGTCGCCGACAGGGTCATGGACTCCAATCCCCTGGAGCGGGAAAGGGGGATTACCATCCTCTCAAAGAACACCGCGGTCCACTGGGGGGACATGAAGATCAACATCGTCGATACCCCTGGGCACGCCGACTTCGGGGGAGAGGTCGAGCGGATCCTGCGGATGGTGGAGGGCGTGTTGATTCTGGTGGACTCGGCGGAAGGGCCCATGCCCCAGACCCGGTTCGTCACCCGGAAAGCCCTGGAGCTCGGACTCCTTCCCATCGTGGTCATCAACAAGGTCGATCGGCCCGACGCCCGGCCGAGCGAGGTCCACGACGAGGTCCTGGAGCTTTTCATGGAGCTGAACGCCAATGACGCTCAGCTGGACGCTCCCTTCGTTTACGCCTCGGGTCGGGAGGGTTGGGCCACCACCGAGCTGGCAGAAGCGAGGGAGTGGATAGGGGACGTGTCGGACATCAAGGCAGGCAGGGATCCTGGCGACGACTCGGCCCACGGCTCGACGAGTGAAGCGAGACGGACCCCCCGGGATCTCACGCCTCTGTTCCAATCTGTTCTCGGTCATCTGGACCCGCCGGCCGCGGATCCCGAAGGTCCCTTCCAAATGCTGGTGTCCACGCTGGATTTCTCCTCTTACGTCGGCCGCATCGCCATTGGCCGGATCGAGCGGGGACTGGTCGGGGTGGGTGACCGCGTCGCTCTCCTGCCGCTAGGCCCTCCCGGTGAGGTGGCGGAGGAAGATGTCCAGGAAAGCCGGGTCATGAAGCTGTACGAGTTCGCCGGTCTCCGTCGCCTGGAGCTCGAGGAGGCACAGGCCGGGGACATCGTCGCTCTGGCTGGGGTGGAGGGGGTGGAGATCGGAACCACCCTGACATCTCTCGAGACGCGGGACCGGCTCCAGGGGATCGCCGTGGAGGAGCCGACCCTCTCCGTGGACTTTTCGGTGAACAACTCCCCCTTTTCCGGGCGGTCCGGGAAGTACGTCACCAGTCGTCAGCTCAGGGACAGGCTTTTTAAAGAGTTGGAGAGGAACCTGGCCCTTCGGGTGGAGGAGACGGACTCTCCGGACACCTTTGCCGTTTCCGGCCGAGGAGAGTTGCACCTGACGATTCTCATGGAGACCATGCGTCGCGAGGGGTACGAGTTTCAGGTGTCCCGCCCTCGGGTCATCGTCAAGACCGGGGATGGCGGCGGTCGGCTGGAACCGTACGAGGAAGTGGTCATCGAGGTGCCGGAAGCGACTGTTGGTGTGGTGATGGAGAAGATGGGTGCCCGAGGCGGTTCGGTGGAGGAGATGTTCCCCACCGATCGGGCCGTGACCCGCATAAAATTCCGGATCGCGACGAGGGGGCTGTTCGGCTATCGATCCGAGTTTCTCAGCGATACCCGAGGAGAGGGGATCATGCACCATCGCTTCCTCGAATACGGACCGTGGGTGGGTATCTTGACGGGAAGAAAGCGGGGAGTTTTGGTGGCGGACCGGGAGGGGGTGGCGGTGGGGTACGCTCTGTTCAACCTTCAGGAGCGGGCCACGATGTTCGTGGCACCCGGGGTCCCCGTCTACGGCGGGATGATCGTGGGTGAGCATGTACGTCCGGGAGATATGGACGTGAACGCCTGCAAAGAGAAGAAGGCGTCGAACATTCGGACCACGGCTTCGGACGAGAATATCCGGCTCGAACCGCCCAGGCAGCTCACGCTCGAGTTGGCTATGGAGTTTATCGAGGAGGACGAGCTCATCGAGATTACCCCCGACGCCATTCGACTTCGCAAGCGGGAGCTGGATCCGAACAAGAGAAGAAAGGCGGCGCGGGCGGGGAAGGAAACTCAGTAGGGCTCCGGCGGATTCTACTGATGGAGGAGAGGAAAGCGCCGGGTCCGGTATGGCCCGTTTGAGATAGAAGGAAGACCATGGAAGAGCGATTTCTGCAGGGTGAGACCTTCCAGGATTTCCTGGATTCCGTTCAATCTCACGAAACTCTCTGGCACCAGATCTACGAGAGAGCCGAGCTTCCTCCGGAGGCTGAGGAGTCGGCCGCCGCGATCCGTGGTGATTGGAATCTCCTGGTGCTGGCGGAGGACTGGTGTGGAGATGCGGTGCATGTCCTCCCGTATCTCGCTCGCCTCGAAGAGGCTTTTCCCCACTTCCAGCTTCGAATCCTCTCCCGGGACCAAAACCCGGACATCATGGATGCCCACCTGACGAACGGCGCCCGGTCCATTCCGGTTGTGATGGTGTTGGACGATGAGTTCCGCGAAGTAGCTTGGTGGGGCCCCCGGCCCGGACCCCTGCAGGAGCTCTTCCTCGCGGAGATCAAGCACCTATCCAAGGAAGAACGGTTCCCCAGGATCCGGGCTTGGTTCGCTCGAGACCGTGGGAGGACCACGCTGGCGGAGATCCTGGGCCGCATTCCGGTCTCGGTCTAACCTTGGATGTAAGTCGTTGTCAGGAAAAGAGTTTCTTGCCCGCCTGATAAAGGTCTGATTCCAGGCCTCGACCCTGAGTCAAATCTGAGTCCTCTCTGAGCCTCCCTCTTTATCGTGAGGGCAGGTTCACGGGGCACAACAGTCCCCATCCACAGGAGCGGACCATGCTTGGATTGAGCGATAGGACCCGCCGAGGACTTCTGGAGGCGATTGGCGTCCCGGGGTTTTTCGGAGGTCTGACGGTCGTCCTACTCCTGGTTGGCAAGATGGTCGGAGCGGGTTCGTAGAAACCGATCCTCGGCCAACCACACTCTCGGCCCGAGGGCCTGAAAGCGGCCATGGGCAGGCAGTTGCCCGGGGGCCAACAAAAAAGGAGGATATCATGAAGAAGAACAAACACCCCAGACTGGGAGAGCGGACCAGGTGGGTCATGGGCGCCGCCGGGATCGTCCTGGCCTATTTCGGAGCTTTCGCCCTGCTCATGTACCCGGTCATCGAAGCGTATCAGGGGATGGCATGATCGGGCTGTTCGTCGGGGCGGCTCGGATCTCCCCTCCAGGGGAGGCTCCGGGGCGTCCAGCCCCGGGGGGCTTTTCCCCGGGGCCCTCTGCCCCGGGGACGTCCGAGTCTCCTGAAAGGCGGGATCTGCGAAAGGAGGGAACCATGTTCAGACTACTTTGTTGCCTGCGGAGACGGTGTCGGTGTTTTGCGTTGCCAACCGTTTTGTTATGAAGGGAGATGAGAGAATCGTTGCCCAGGCCCCGGGAGCCCGCCGCACCTGAATCCCGCCTCGGTCGTTGGCTCCCGGACTAGGGCTCCGTTGATACCGACAGGGCCCTCTTCTTCTGATGTACTCCCCTTTCCTTCACCGACGCTCCGCCCCAGACTGTCCCTCCAAGATCCGGGATCATCTCTTCTGATCCATCGCTCCCGATTCGCGGGGCCTGGTCGGACGCGGCCACGGCAAAGGAACCCGAAGCATGCCAACTCTTCATAAAGACGGCATCCCCGAGAACACCCATTACCTAAACCTGGTCTCGGATGCCACCGAGGAGACCGTGACTGGACACGAGGTCGATCGGATCCCGCTGTATGAAGTCTATATGCGGATGGCAGATGAGCTGGCGAAAAGGAGTACCTGTGCTCGGCTTCAGGTCGGTACCGTCATCACCGACGGTGCTTTGGAGCACGTGGTGGCTCTCGGCTACAATGGGAACGCCCGAGGCTTCCCCAACCGCTGTGACTCACAGACCCCCGGTGCTTGCGGGTGTATCCATTCCGAACAGAATGCGGTGGTGAAGGCGGACGGCCATCTGAGGGAGAAGGTGGCCTTCGTGACGGCCAGCCCCTGCGTGATGTGCGCAAAGCTCCTGATCCAGGCCAACGTCACCCACGTGTTCTACCGAGACCCCTATCGAAAGGCGGATGGCCTCGAGGTGCTACAGGCCGGCGGTGTACAAACCGTTCACTATGTTCGGTGGAAAGACGCCTGGCGTTAGGGCTTCCCGCCTATTCCCCGATAACCCCGTATTTTCGCAGAACCGCCATTACTTCGTCCAACGGCAGGGCTTGTGCGGTGTTCCCGCTGCGGCCGGTTACGTCGGTGGCCTTGAGAAGTGAGTTGTAGATCGCTTCTTCGGTGGCCTCGATGGTAGCCTGGAACAGGCCCGACATCCCGTCGTTGGGTAGATCCAGAATGGTCCGGGGTCCTCCTTGAGGGGTGCGGCGGACGTCCTCGGAAGAGCTGAAGGCAAGGACATAGTCGCCGGAGCCGTTGCTCCCGGAAGATCCGGTCCGTGCGAGGCCCATGAGAGCTCGGCGGGCCAACCGCTCCAGGTTCCGGGAGCTGAGGGGGGCGTCGGTGGCCACGACCATCATGATGGATCCGCCGTCGGTATCGGGGACCCCTCTTCCATCGTCTCCGGGCTGGTCCGGTTCACCCGGGTCCGTGGAGCCCGAACCTTCCACCAACCGCTGGAAGGAATATTGGCCCAACTCCTTCCCCACGGGGGCACCGCCCATGGAGAGGACGCCTCCGTAGTTGGATTGAACCAGAACTCCTACGGTGTATCCACCCAGGGCATCGGGAAGCACGCGGCTGCTGGTGCCGATTCCACCCTTCCACCCGAAGGCCCGGGTACCGGTGCCGGCTCCCACCGAACCCTCCTGAACGGGGCCGGCGTTGGCCCCGTCCAGGGCCTGCCGCACATGTTCTGGGCGGATGGGCCGGCTCCTTATGTCGTTGAGCCCTCCGTCATTGGTCTCCCCCACCACGGGGTTGATGGACCGAACCCCCTCCATGCCCTCCTGTCCCAAGAGCCACTCCACCATGGCATCGGCTGCCCGCCAGACACAGAGCGTGCACGTGAGGAGGATAGGGGTTTCGATCTCTCCCAACTCACGGACCTGGGTCACGCCGGCCAGCTTCCCGAATCCGTTACCGACGACCACGGCCCCAGGCACCTTCTGCTGGAAGACATTCCCACCATGGGGCAGAATCGCCGTGACGCCCGTCCTCACGTCGGAGCCCTCCCAGACGGTTACCTGACCCACCAGGACTCCGGGCACATCGGTGATGCCGTTGTGGGGACCAGGGGAGAAGACCCCGATCTCCATCCCGATATCCCGGGCTCTGGGCCTCTCCTCGGATTGGCTCATGAGTGCCGTGGGGCTGAGGCCCAGGAATGCAACGGCGGGGAGGATCCACCGCATCGGACAGCGACGATGATGTTGATTGCACATGGAGGTTTTCTCTGTGGCGAGAGTGGGTTCCTTGGGTCGAGCATAAGGACTCGGCGTCCCCTCCGATTTCAGAGGCGAATGGCGTCGACGAGGAGAAGAATGAGGAAGAGGGGGTGATACACCAAAGACCCCAGAAACACACGTCTGGCAGCAACGGCGGTCAGGCGACTTTCTTTCAGGGTGGCGATGGCCAGGCCCAAAAGCCCAACTCCCAACGCCGCCATGCCGACGAGGTAGACGTTCCCGGTGATTCCCAGCCAGGTCGGGGCAAGACCAACCAGTGCCAGCGTGGCCGAGAAGGCCGTAATATGCCAGGCGATCTGCCGACCTTCGGGGTCGGACTTGGGGATGAGGTAGAATCCGGCTCTGGCATAGTCTTTCCTCAACATCCACCCCAGTGAAAGGACGTGAGGTAGCTGCCATAGATAGGCGATGGCGAATACCGCCCCGGCCTCCAGGGTCAACGTTCCGGCTGCGGCGCTCCAGCCGATGAGTGTCGGCATGGCTCCCGGGAAAGCTCCGGCCAGCGTGGAAAGGTAGGAAACCTTCTTGAGGGGCGTGTAGATGAGGTTGTAGGTAAGGGCCGAAAGAGCCGTCAAAGCGGCTGGGAGCCATCCGACAGTCGTGAAAAGAAGGCCGACTCCACCGAGGGTCAGGAGATTCCCGAACAGGAAAGCCTCCTTGGGCCCGAGCCGTCCGGATGGAATGGGACGGGAGCGGGTTCGCTCCATGAGGGCGTCCAGCTCCCACTCCACAAACTGGTTCAGGGCCAGGGCGCCTCCGGTGGATAGGACCGTTCCCACCAGGGTCCAGATCACTGGAAGGAAGTCGGCCTGCCCTCTGGCGGCCACCATATATCCCACCCCCGCCGTAACCATGACGTATCCGGCGATCCCGGGCTTGGTCAACTCATAGAAAACGGCCAGGCGAGAGAGCCTCTCCAGAAGGGGGCGGCTCCCCGGTGTTTCTCCAGCTTCTAGCGTAGGATTCCGGGACACGGGCCTGGTCGTTGATGTTCCGTTCTACACGGGTCGGGTCTGGCC
>JABDNZ010000362.1 GCA_013043565.1 Gemmatimonadota bacterium
CTTTATTGCGCCGTGAGCGGTGGGCTGACTGCCGCATTGGACCTTCTCCCATCAAGAATGGTGGTAGACCCGAAACGTTACGCCCCTTTCGGTGGAATGTTTCCCCGTCCCTTCTCTTGACAATCGACAGAAGAGCGGTGAGGATAGTCGAGGGATTGTCGATTGTCTAGGTATAGAGGGCAGGCTGGAAAGCATTCGACTTTTGCTGCAACTTTCAGCCTTCTTCGGCCGTAGGGCTGAACGATACGAGTTGAGTTCTCACGCCAGCGGACCATGCTTTCCTGTCGTGTCGGGCAGGCGAACAGTGAGGGATTTCGTGAAAAGGCCGGTGGCGATCCATGGAAGGAGCATGCACGGTGACTCGAGGCAGATCTAGTTGCCAGTGGTTGGGCCAAACCCTGCTCATCCTCACTCCCGTCCTCTGTTTCCCATTTGGGGGCTATGCGGATTTAGGTGCTCAGGAGGTCGGGAGCACCCTGACGCTGGATGACGCCATCAACCTGGCCCGCCGGAATAACCCGACCTTTTTGAGCACGGAGAACGATCAGGGGCCCGCGGACTGGAATGTCAAAGAAGCGTATGGCCTATTCCTCCCTGACTTCAGCACGAGCGTTTCTGGCCAGTACTCGGCTCCAGGCTCCCCGTCATTTGGAATATTCGACGCTGGGGATCTTGGATTGGGTGTGACCGACTACTTCTTCTCCGGCTACAACCTCACAGCTTCCTATAGCCTCCTGGGAGGAAACCTCTTCAGGCTCTCAAGCGCCCGGGCGGACCGGCGGGCCACAGAGGCCAGGATCACCGCAGCATCGTTCACACTCGAATCAGAGGTCACCGCTCAATACCTGATGGCCCTGAGAGCCCGGGACGGAGTCGAGGTGGCTCTGAGGCAGCTGGACCGGGCCCAGCAGAACTTCGAGCTGGCCGATGCCAGGGTAGCGGTGGGTGCCGCGACCCCCACCGACGGAAAGCAGGCTGAGGTCGAAAAAGGTCGTGCACAGATCGACCTTCTGGAGGCCGAGAGCCTAATGAGAACCGAAAAGCTCCGGCTCCTCGAGCAGTTGGGTGTCCAGGCGGAGGGTGAGTTCAGCCTGATGAGCGAGTTCGAGCTCTTCCAGCCCACCTGGGATCGGGACGACCTGGTGAGTCGGGCCATGGATCAGCACCCCCAACTCCGTGCGTTCCAGGCTCAGGAGAGTGCCCGGAAAGCCTCTTCCCGACAGGCATGGAGCGCCTATCTGCCGAACGTCTTCATGTCGGCGAGTTGGTCGGGCAGAGCGAGGCAGATAGGAGACGAACAGTTCCTTCTGAACTCCGCCCGGGGCGCCGTGTCTTCTCAGGCGTCGAACTGCCAGTTCTGGAACGAGGTCAGTGCAGGCTTGACCCAACCGCTGACCGGCTACCCCCAGGAGTGCGGAGCCTCCGTTCTCACTCCAGACCAAGAGGCCCAGATTCTCGCGAACAACGACGTTTTCCCGTTCGACTTCCGGAAGGAGCCCTGGTCCTTGTATGTCCAGGTGTCGTTCCCGGTCTTCCAGGGTTTTGGCCGCCAGCGCCAGGTTGCGGAGGCCAAAGCGGCGGCGGAGGACGCCCGGTTTGATCGGATTGCCGAGGAGTTGAGGCTTCAAACAGGCGTGACCCAGGCATTCGACGAGCTCATGACGGCTACGCAGGTCGTTGAGATCGAGACGAGGAACCGGGAAGTTGCCGAGGAACAGTTGGAGTTGGCTCAGGAGCGTTATCGCCTGGGTGCCTCTTCCTTTCTGGAACTCCTGGAGGCTCAGAGCTCCATGGCGACGGCTGAACGGGATTTTCTGAACGCGCGGTACCGCTTCCATGGTGCCATCTGGGCTCTGGAGGCGGCCGTGGGAGAAAGGCTTCGCCCTGAAGCCGACTTCCGACCGTAAACCATCGAATTGAGAGGGCGTTTCCTTGGACATCATCCGAGAGCAGAAACCCAAGGGCAAAAAGAGGGCGGTCCAGATCTCAGCAGGGGTCGTGGTTCTCATCCTCATCACTTGGGGCCTCAGTAGCCTAAAACCCGCAGCGCCTTCGGTTGATCGCGCGACGGTTTGGACCGATACCGTTCAGTTCGGGACCTTCGTGAGGGCGGTCAGAGGGAACGGGACCTTGGTCCCGGAGCAGATGCGGTATATCACGGCGGTAACGGCCGGCCGGGTGGAGCAGCGATATCTTCTCCCCGGAGAGGAGATCGACTCGACGACCGTGATCCTTCGGCTGAGCAATCCCGACGTGGAGATCCAACTTCTCCAGTCGCAACAACAGCTGAGCCAAGCGCAGGCCCAGCTCATCACACTCCGTTCCGGACTGGCCACTCAACGGCTCACGCAGGAAGGGTTGGTCGCCCAGACCCGAACCCAGTATCTGGATGCCAACCGGGTCTTCGATCAGAACCAACGGCTCTTCGACCGTAATCCGGATCTGGTAGCCCAAGCCGAGTTGGATCGAAGACGAGAGCTGGCGGGAGAGCTGGAAACCCGACTCTCCCTGGAACAGGAGAGGCTACAGGTCCTGGCGTCCTCGGTGGAGGAACAGGTCGATGCCCAGGAGGCCCAGGTTCGGCGACTCCAAGCCATCGTTGTGTTCAACAGGGACCGACTGGCCTCCCTCGAGGTTACCGCTGGGGTGTCGGGGGTCCTTGCCGAACTGCCGGTGCAAGAGGGCGAGTGGGTTCAGGCCGGCGGGAGTCTTGCCCGGGTGGTTCAGCCGGGGAGGCTGAAAGCGGAAGTGCGGATTCCCCAGACCCAGGCCCAGGACATCGTGGTCGGCCAGACCGCATTCATCGATACCCGAAACGATACCATAGTCGGCAGGGTTTCACGGATCGATCCCGCAGTCCAAAACGCGGCGGTCCTGATCGACGTGGCTTTGCCGGCGGAGTTGCCCCAGAGCGCTCGGCCGGATCTGACGATAGACGGTACCGTAGAGATCGAGCGGTTGGAGGACGTCATTTTTGTGGGACGCCCTGCCTTCGGCCAGGCCAATAGCCGCGTCGGAATCTTCAAGGTTGTGGAGGACGGTAACTTTGCCGAGCGTATCAGCGTCCAATTAGGTGCCAGCTCTGTGAATGAGATCGAAGTGGTGGAAGGGCTGGAGCCCGGGGACGTGGTGATCCTCTCCCCGATGGACCAGTGGGACGCATACGACCGAGTGAGGCTTCGAGGCTGATACTCTCGGCGGGAGAGGCGCCGCCGAGGTAGGGCTCTCGACGGGAGACGCACCGCCGAGGCAGAGCCCAGGCGGCTGAAACCATCTGAGGCCGGCCGCCGTACGGCATGGCAATGGGAGCTGGCCGCAAGTGTTAGAATACGAGATGAGAACGCCCCTCAGGAAATAGAGGAAACCAATGTCCGACGAAGCACAGGCTCTGATCGACCTCAAAGGACTCAGCAAGGTCTTTTACACGGAGGAGGTCGAAACCCACGCTCTATCCAACATCGACATGCAACTCAAGAAGGGCGAGTTCGTGTCCATCGCTGGACCTTCCGGGTGCGGGAAAACCACGCTCCTCTCGATTCTGGGCCTCCTGGACTCTCCCAGCGGCGGGAAGTACGTCCTCGACAAGGAGCCGGTGGAGAACCTGACGGCCTCTACGAGAGCCAAGATCAGGAACCAGGCCATCGGCTTCATCTTCCAGGCCTTCAACCTCATCGGTGACCTCACGGTCTATGAGAACGTCGAGTTGCCTCTCACCTATCGGGGCATGCCCGGTAAGGAGAGGAAAGAGAGAGTGCAGGAGGCTCTCGAGAGGGTGGGGATGGCCCATCGGATCAACCACTATCCGTCCCAGCTCTCCGGAGGTCAGCAGCAGCGCGTGGCCGTGGCGAGAGCCATCGTCGGGAAGCCCCTCATTCTCCTGGCCGACGAGCCCACGGGTAACCTGGACTCGAAGAACGGTCATGCAGTCATGGAGCTTCTGAAAGAGCTCCACGACGACGGAGCCACCATCTGCATGGTGACTCACGATCCGCGCTACGCCCACATGGCGGAGCGGATGATTCACCTCTTCGACGGTCAGATCGTCACAGAAGAGGACGCGAAGAAGATGGCCGAGATAGAAGAGAGCGGTTTCGACGTAGCCTGAGACCATCGAGCCGAATAGCTTCGGGGGGTGAAGGGAGGGTCCTTCACCCCCTTTTCATCTTGAACCCTTTTTCACATACGAAGGCCGGACCCCATGCCCCTGATCAGTCTCCGGAATCTCGAGAAATCATACAAGACGGGCGCTGGCGAAACGTTCGTCCTCCGTCGCATCACCCTGGACATCGAATCCGGCGAGTTCATCACCATCATGGGCCCCTCCGGGGCGGGGAAGACGACGCTCCTCGCGATCCTGGGGATGCTGGACGGAGATTGGGGCGGGGAGTACTACCTCCTTCATGAGGCTGTCCACGCCATGAAGCCAAAGGACCGGATCGCCCTCAACCGTGAATACATCGGGTTCGTGTTCCAGCAATACCACCTCCTGGACGACCTCACGGTGTACGAGAATCTGGAGATTCCACTGTCCTACAGGAATGTGAAGCGGAAAGAACGCCAGGCTATCGTCGCCGACACCCTGGATCGATTCCAGATTGTGGGGAAGAAGGACCTCTACCCAAACCAGCTGTCGGGCGGTCAGCAGCAGATGGTAGCTGTCGCCAGAGCCATCATCGCGGAGCCCAAGGTGATCCTGGCCGATGAACCCACCGGGAGCCTACACACCTCTCAGGGTAAGATGATCATGGACCTTCTGAAGGGGTTGAACGAGGAAGGGACCACGATCATTCAGGTGACCCACAACGAGAGCTGGGCCGCTTACGGACACCGGATCATCAACCTTCAGGACGGCTGGATGGTGAGCTAGGGTCGGAGGAGCGGCGTAGCCACCACCCCACCAAACCGATGGGGACGAGGGACAAGAACAGAATGAGATAGGGGTTTCCCAACAGCCCCGCCTGCCGCACCACCACTTCGAAGCTTACCTCGCCGGCTCCCTCCGGCCCCTCCACGACGACGGTGATTTCCCAGTCGCCTTCGGCTCCCAGGGAAAACTTCGCTGCGTAGAAGCGGGGATCTTCGGCCTGTTCTCGCGTGGCTTGCCGCCGGAATGCCATCTCGCCGGCGAGATCGGTCCTCGGTGGCTGATCGATCCGGCCCATGGGATCGTCACCCTGCAGCCTGCCATCTCCAGGGATCGTGACGAGCCTGGCCAGTACCTGGA
>JABDNZ010000364.1 GCA_013043565.1 Gemmatimonadota bacterium
GATCTGACGCCGGCGCTGGTCGTGGTGGAAATGAACCGCGAGATCCTGGATCGAGGTCGGTACGAAGACGTCGTCGTCGCCGAAAAGGACAGCTTGGAACTGGTCCATTTCGTAGGAGGCGGCTGAGGGAAGAGAATGCAAGGAATCGAAAGACATGCAGGGGACGAAGGACGGAGCTGAATGGATGGATACGCCTTTTAAGATCGCCGACCGGGAGTTTGTTTCCCGTCTGATCGTCGGCACTGGGAAGTACAGGGACAACCAGGTCATGGTGGATGCCATCCGGGCCTCGGGGGCGGAGATGGTCACGGTGGCCGTGAGACGGGTCGACCTGGATCGAACGAAGGAAGAGGGAATCCTTCACCATCTCGATCCCGAGGAGTTTCTGCTCCTTCCCAACACCGCTGGGTGCTACAGCGCCGAGGACGCAATCCGGTACGCCAGACTCGCCAGAGCCGCCGGCTTCACCGACTGGTTGAAGTTGGAGATCATCGGTGATGAGGCCACGCTGCTCCCAGACACCCATGCCACCATCGAGGCGGCCAAGATCCTGGTCGATGAAGGCTTCAAGGTGATGGCCTACACCAACGACGACCTCATCGCTGCCCTGAAGCTGGAGGACATGGGGTGCGTCGCCGTCATGCCCCTGGCGAGCCCAATCGGCAGCGGTCTCGGTGTCGTTAACCCTTATTACATCCGGGAGATCAAGAGCCGTCTCGAGGTTCCCGTCATCGTGGACGCCGGCGTCGGGACCGCTTCGGACGCTTGCATCACGATGGAGCAAGGGGTGGACGGGGTGCTGATGAACACGGCCATCGCGGTAGCGGATGACCCCGTGGCCATGGGTCAGGCGATGCGCTTGGCCATCCAATCCGGGCGATTGGCCTATCTCGCCGGTAGGATGCCGTCCCGGGAGATCGCCGTTCCCTCCTCACCGACCTCAGGGATGTTGGACTGACCCCATTCCGGGAAGAGGAAAGACGGAGACTGGTTGGGAGCCATGGGTGACGTCACCAAGGGACGAAGGGCGGCGGCGGCGGTCCTCCGGGCCGTGGCCCGGGGAAGGCGCCTTGACCTGGCCCTCTCGGAAGCCGTGGCCCATCTCTCCGATCAAGACCGCAGGTGGGTCCACGAGAGCTCGTATGGAGCGACTCGGTTCCGGGGCCGTTTGGATCACCTCCTGGACATTCATCTCCGAAACGGCCTTTCCAGCCTTTCTCCGTTGGTTCTCGACTACCTGCGCTTAGGTGCCTACCAGCTGTTGTTCATGGACGGGGTCCCATCCTATGCCGCGATCTCACAGACCGTAGATCAGGTGAAGGAAGTCGCCGGGGCAGGGGGAGGCCGGATGGCCAACGGTGTTCTTCGGAGCCTGGAGCGGGAAGGAGGGGAAGCATCCCGCTTTCCCGGTTATTCCGAGGACCCGGAGGCCCACCTTTCCACGTGGGGCTCTCACCCGAAGTGGATGATCCGTCGCTGGCTGAAACGACTGGGCCCTGAGGCGGTTCGCCGCCTGGTGGACACAAATAACACCCCGGCCCCGGTATATTTCCGTCCGCTGGGGGTCACGTTGGATGAGGCCAGGGATCTCCTCCGGGACGAGGGGTTCTTCGGCGAGGTCGTGGGGAAAGGGATCCCCTGCCTTCGCTTGAAGGATGGCACCAATCCTGCACGACTCCTGGAGAGGGTGCCGGGATTCATTCAGGATCCGGGCGCGGCTCTGGTGACGGAATACGCCGACGTCTGGGGCGAGGACCTGGTGGCTGACCTGTGCGCCGCACCGGGAGGGAAAACCCTCGCCCTGGCTCATAGCGGTGCCTATGTTCTGGCCGCGGATCGGTCCATGCCTCGGCTCGCGCTCCTGAGGGAAAACCTGGAGAGGGTCGGTGGCCGAGTCGACCTGGTCGCCGCCCTGGCTGAGAAGCCGCCGTTCAGGGAGTTGCCCGTTCTGCTCCTGGATGTGCCCTGTTCCGGGACAGGAACCCTCCGGCGGCATCCGGATGCCCGGTGGAGACTGACGCCGGATTCCTTGAGGCGGCTGGCGGAGCTTCAGGGTAAGATGCTCGAGGCCGGGGCCCAAATCGTTCGTCCCGGAGGAGTGCTCGTGTATTCGACGTGTACCCTGGAGCCAGAGGAGAACCAGGAACAGGTGGAGGGCTTTTTGTCGAGAAACCCAAGGTTCGCAATGGCCGGGACAAAGTCTGTCCCCGAGCAGTACGTGGATTCTCAGGGACGCCTTTTGGTGACACCCCACGACACGGGGTTCGATGGCGCCTTTGCGGCCCGGATGGTCAGGACCTCGTGAAGCTGGGTGGCTCCATTCGGCGTCGGCGTAGGGGAGGCGGAGGCACGCCCCTTTGGAAGTCCCTGGTCTCCCGAACCGCCAAGAAGGGGACGGCGGCCGTTGCCTGGTTGTGGAAGTTCCTCAAGGACCCGTGGGCCCTTGGGGGCCTCGCTGCGCTGGCGGTGGTGGGTTTCGCTGGTGGATACCTCGTATCCACTCGGTTGGTCTACCCTCCCCCTCCCCCTCCCGGTGACCTCTCCCCGGTTCCCAATCTCCGGGAGCAGCAGCCAGTGGAGGTGGCCGACACGCTACGGGTATTGGGATTGGCTATGGATCCAGTGGATTCCCTGAGTCACCCCACCATCCCGGCAGGGCGGATCGTCGGGCAGAGCCCCCTGGCCGGTCAGCTGCTGTTGGTAGGGGATTCGGTTCGGGTGACCCTGAGTACCGGGCCTGAACAACGGCCTGTGCCGGATGTGATGGGGTTGGACGCCGACCGGGCGCGGACGGTTCTGGAAGCATCCGGTTTTCGGGTCTCCTTGGACTCTGTGGATGCCGAAGATCCTCGGGGGGAGGTTGTGGGCATGACCCCAGAGGCCGGGTCGGACGCCACCGTTCCAATGGAGGTCCGCCTCTCGGTCAGCATGGGGCCGCCAGAATTCCAGATGCCCCGTCTGATCGGCCTCTCCGAAGAGGATGCGCTCGCCGTTTTGGACTCCCTGGGGTTGGTGGTGGGTGAGGTGGAAACCCGATTCCGTTTCGGCCGGGACCAGGGGATGGTGGTGGAGCAGGAGCCGCCGGCCCGGTCCATGGTTCAGGAGGGTGCAACCGTTCGGCTGGTGGTGGGGAGAAGGGGTTCGTACTCTGAAGAGGTGCCGCGCAGGAACAATCCACACGACAGACCGTAGAGTAGCTGAGAACCATGTCCAAAAAACGCCCCTGGATCACGTATGCTATTGCCGCCACGATGGCGGGCCTCGTGGTTCTTATGGCCTGGCTGAATCGAGACAGGCTGAACCCCGTGGTTCCGGGACGGCCCGCCCCGGGTTTTTCCGCGACGGATTTGAGCGGATCGGTCAGAACCCTGGACGATTTCGAGGGGACGGTCCTGTTGGTGAACATCTGGGCTACCTGGTGCTCCCCGTGTCGGGAGGAGATGCCCTCGATGGAGAGACTCTACCAGTCCATCGACGACCCGGGTTTTGAGATCCTCGCCATCAGCGTCGACGCCCCCTTCGGGGAATCCGACGCCTTCGGCAGGCCCGGTGGGGATCTCCAGGCGTACTCCGAATCTTTGGGCTTGTCCTTTCCCGTTCTCCACGACCCATCCGGAAGGGTCCAGCAGAGCTTTCAGACTACAGGGGTCCCGGAGTCGTTCGTGATCGATCGGACCGGGGTCATCGTCAAGAAGATCGCCGGCTCAACGGCCTGGGACGCTGAACAGAACGTCCAACTGATCCAACGGCTTTTGGGAGGTTAGGAATGGGGCTCTTGCCGGGGGTCTTCGAGAGGAATTGGCAGCTCAAGGTCCTCGCCCTTGCGGTGGCAGTCCTGCTTTGGACCGTACCCAGATTTGAAGCCCAAGACACCCGAGTCTTGGAGGACATTCCCGTTCTCGTGGACCTCGTGGACCCTGAGTGGGCCAGAGTCGGCGATCCGGTGCCGGCGTCGGTGAGTGTCACGCTGTCCGGTCCGGCCAGGGACCTCATGGCCCTGGGTGTCGATCGGCCGCCGATCTACATCCCAGTGGCGGAGGTCTCGAAGAGTGATACCACCATTCTTCTGAGCCGGTCGTGGTTCCGCACTTCCGGCCTGGATGGGGTAGTGGTGGAGGCTCTGGATCCGTTATCCGTGGAGCTCCGATTCGAACCGAAGGAGGATCGGGCTCTGCCCCTTTCGGCACCTCTGTATGGGCAACTTCCTGATGGTTATTCCTTGGCCGGCCCCCCTGTCATCACGCCGGCCGTGGCCACCATGATCGGCCCCGTGAGCGCCTTCGAAGGCTTGGACTCCCTGCCCCTGGTTCCTATCGACCGGTCCCTGGTGTCGGGGCCCGGACCATACACTCAGCCGGTGGACACAGCTGGGCTCGAAGGGTTTGTCGTCACCCCCTTGGAGGCGACGGTGGAGTTCCCCTTGGAAGTCACCGCTCAAAGGGTGTTTGCTGATCAGCCTGTGGTCCTCCCGGTGCTGCCGTCGGATCCCCAGCTCCAGGTTCGGCCGGCGTCCGTCACCGTGATTCTATCCGGAGCCCCAAGCCTGATCGAGAGCATTGCGCCGGAGGACCTGAGAGTGACCGTTCCGGCTGGCCAGGCCATACTGGCCCCTGGCGGGGAACTGAGAGTCAACCTCGTGGTGGATGGGGTTCCCGAGTTGGTGACCGATAGCGTCCCCATGAGGTTGGTCCTTCTCAGGCGCCCGGCTGGCCAGTGACCCCCTCGCTGATCCTTGGCATCGAGACCAGTTGCGACGAGACCTCGGCCGCCTTGGTGGCAGAAGGGGAGGGGTTGCTGGGGCAGGTAATCCACTCACAGGACGTCCACTCGATCTACGGGGGTGTGGTCCCGGAGCTGGCCGCTCGGGCACACTTGAGTCGACTGCAGGAGGTGGTGGACGGGGCTTTGAGGGAAGCTGGAAAGAAGCTTTCCGAGGTAGACGCACTGGGGGTGACCGCTGGACCCGGTCTCATAGGGGCCCTCTTGGTGGGGGTCGCCTGGGCGAAGGGTGTGGCGCTCTCACTCGGGAAGCCCCTGATTCCGGTCCACCACATGGAAGCCCACCTCTTCGGTCCGTCACTCGAGGACCCAACCGCAAAACCGCCGTTCGTGGCCTTACTGGTTTCCGGTGGCCACACTCTTCTTTTGTACGCTGTCGAATGGGGTGAATACTTCCTCCTGGGGCAGACCCGTGACGATGCCGCCGGGGAGGCTTTCGACAAGATTGCCAAGGTACTCGAACTACCCTACCCCGGTGGCCCAGCCATCCAGGGCCTCGCCCGGGAGGGGGATCCCAGAGCATTCACCCTCCCCCGGCCCATGTTGCGGGGCAATCAGGACCCCCGAGATTCCGACTATTACGACTTCTCTTTCAGCGGGTTGAAAACGGCCGCGGCGAATCTGATCGCAAAGGTGGCGGCGGACGGATCGCTTCATGAACGGAAGGATGACGTGGCTGCTGCCTTTCAGGAGGCCGCCGTTGACGTACTGGCCTCAAAAACCATGAGGGCCGTGGAAGAGACCGGATGCCCTCGTGTCCTGCTCGGAGGTGGGGTTTCAGCCAATGCCCGCCTCAGAGAAGAGATCCGGCTTCGGTTGGGCTCAAACGGAGAGCTTCTCGTCTCATCGCCGAGACTGTCCATGGACAACGGCGCCATGGTCGCCCAGGCGGCACATTTCAGATTGAAGCGAGGGGATGCCGGGCCTATCGAAGTCTCGGCTGACGCAAATCTCCCGTTCCCGGGTCTGAACCCCAGGCCGGTGGGTGGATTCAACCAGAGAGCCTAGTCGACTTTGTTTCCCTATCTCTTCCGGCTACCGGACTGGGTCCCACTCCTGGGCGGCCAGCCCATCACCTCATTCGGCGTGATGTTGTTTTTGGCTTTCCTGGCGGCCGGGGCTGTCCACCGTTCCGAGACGAAGAGGATCGGAGGAGATCCTGAGGTGACCTGGGACCTCCTTTTCATGGCCATCATCGGGGGAATTCTGGGGGCCAAGATCTACTACATATTCCTGAACTTCCCCCAGCTGATTGCCGATCCAGCCGGTTTGATCTTCGCCAGGGGTGGCCTGGTCTGGTACGGAGGGCTCATAGGGGGGTTGGTGTTGGTCGTCTGGCAGATTCGGAAGAAGGGCCTCGGTCTGGCACAACAAGCGGACATGATCGCTCCCGGCCTGGCCCTGGCATACGGCGTGGGGCGGATCGGGTGTTTTCTCGTGGGCGATGACTGGGGTCGGCCCACTGGGTCATGGGTGGGCATAGCCTTTCCGAACGGCGCACCTCCCACGAGGGTCGACATCATCGAGAGGGATTTCGGGATCCAGGTCGACCCGGAGTTGGTCGCCCGGTTTGGAGACATCGTCCCAGTCCACCCCACCCAGCTTTACGAGGTCGGTCTCTCGACTCTGATCTTTCTGCTGCTCTGGTCCATCCGAAGACACAACCACAGCAAGGGATGGCTGTTCATGCTTTGGCTGGCCCTGGCAGGAGCAGAACGGTTCTTGGTGGAGTTCTTCAGGGCGAAAGACGATCGTTTCTTCGGATTTCTCACTCTGGCCCAGATCATTAGTTTGACACTGGTTGCCGTTGGGCTGGTGGGCGTTTCGAGACTTCGCCTCGTCGGGGCCGGCCCGAATGACGCTCCTTCCGAAGCGTGAGGTTCCGATGTTGACCATTCTCCACGGTTCGGATCTCCACTTTGGGAGGCCCTTCGACGAGGCGGTTGCCAGGGTCTTCCGCGAGACCATCCGAGGGATTTCTCCTGACCTGCTGGTCCTTTCGGGCGATTTCACCCAACGGGCCAAGGTCCGGGAGTACCGGCTCGCCCGGGAGTTTCTCGACAGTCTCCCCGACGTCCCCACGGTGGTCACCCCGGGAAACCATGACGTGCCTCTCTACCGGGTCTGGGAAAGGGTTTTTGCCCCTCTGAGGAACTACCGGCAGTTCCTCTCGGAAGAACTGGATACCGTAACCAGGGTGGAGGGGGCGGTGGTCGTCTCCCTCAACTCCACGGCTCCCCTTCGTGCAGTGGTGAATGGACATCTCACCGACCCCCAATTGCTCTTCGCAGCCGAGGCGTTGAAGGACGCTCGGCCCACCGACCTGAGGGTCCTGGTCTTCCACCACCACCTGGCCCCGGCCCCGGACTACGAGTCCGATCAGGTCCTTAAGGGGTACCAACGGTGCATAAGGGCCTTTGAAAAGATGAAAGTGGACCTGATTCTGGGCGGCCACCTCCATCGGTCCTTTACGGCCAATACCCAGGATGTGATCCCTGGCAAAAGGAAGGACGGTGGGATCGTCATCGCCCATTCCGGGACCACGACGTCAACCAGGGGAAGGGCTCGGGAACGGAACAAGAACACCCTCAACCTGATAGGAATCTCCAGGGAGTGGATGGAGATCACCCATCACTTGTATGTGGATGGGGCCAATGGTTTTGTGCCCATGGCCAGCCATGCCTTCCCCAGGCGGGGAGGAGCCCTGCCCGGAAGGGCCGGGACGGTGGCGGGGCACCCAGCGGATGACGATGCAGTGGGGGCGGAGGAGAGAGGAGAATAGCATATGACCAGGTACTATCGAAGGACTGATCCGGGTCGAGGGGAGAACCTTCGAGCCGGCCTCGTGGCCGGGGCAGTGGCAACCGCGGTCGCTTCTGTCTCCTTTTACCTGGTGCGAATCTTCTTGTCCCGGGAGCTCCTGGAGCCCCTTGACAAGGAAGAGTCGGTCGGGGGCGGAAGCCCGAGGGACAATCCCGACGGGACAGGGGACTAGATGGGGAACAGGTATTCCATGCGGGTACCATGGGCTTTGGCAGTTCTCACCGTCGCCCTCCCCCTGGCCCTCTCTGGGCAGTCGGTGCGGCAGGAGGTTACGAGCCTGCGGTTCGAGGGGAACACCCAGTTTTCCGGGGAGGTCCTCTCCAGGTCCGTGATCACCCGGGAAACCCAGTGCCGCTCTTTTCTCTTCCGAATCGTTCCATTCTGCCTGGCAGGGGCTGACTTCGCCCTGGATCCGTACTACCTGAATGACCGAGTCCTTCGGGAGGACTACGCTCGGATCTACCTCTTCTATTTCCAGCGCGGGTTTCGGGAAGTCGCGGTGGACACTCTTCTCACTCGCCCTTCGGAAAACGAGGTGGAGATCACCTTCCGGATTCGGGAAGGGACCCCGATCCGGGTGGTCAATTTGGATTTCTCGGGTGTCGACCAGCTTCCGGATTCATCAGTCCTGGAAAACCTCCCCATCGAGGTAGGTGACCCTTACAGCGTCCCGGCTTTGCTGGCGGTCCGGGATACCGTCGAAGCTCGCTTGAGAAACCGTGGGTTCGCTTATCCCATGGTCCTCCTGGACAGCGCCCAGGTCCCAACCGGCGCCTACGAAGCCCAAATGTTCTTTCGAGTCGATCCTGGGCCACTGTCGGAGTTCGGCGAACTGGGTGTGGAGTTCATCGAGACACCTGGAGTGGAATCCACCGTCGAGGAAGAGGTGGTCCTGAGGATGTTGCCTTTCAGGACAGGGGACCTGTATCGAGAGGACCTCCGCTTCGAAGGCCGGAGGACCCTCTACAACCTGGATATTTTTCGGCAGGTCAACGATTCTGTAACCTCATTCCCGAATGATCCGGTGGTGGACCTGACGATCCGGGTCGCCGAAGGGGACAGTCACCGAGTTCGGACCGGGGCCGGGTTCAGCACTGCGGACTGTGTCGATTTTCAAGCCAGCTGGAGCAGTCGGAACTTCATGGGTGGGGCCAGGCGGCTCCAGGTCTCGGGGAGGGTGGCGAACGTCTTCGCAGGGAGCCTTCAGGGTCCGCTGTGTGGGGCTAGCAGCGTTGGAGACGAATACCGCGATCCCATCGGATCACTCTCCATCGATTTCACCCAACCGTACTTCTACTCTCCCCGGAATTCCATCACCGCCAGGATTTATGCGGAGCGCCAGTCTTTCCCGGAGGTCTTCCTGACCAAGGCTTTTGGCCTGAACGTGGGCCTCACTCGGACCCTGGCGCCCTCGACGTTCCTTTCGGCCTCCTATCGTCCTCGGGTGTCCGAGCTGGGCCTGACCGACGTCCTGTTCTGCTCGGCCTACCTGATCTGCGATACCGAGGAGATCGGTCTCCTGGAGGAGCTGAACTCCCTCTCCCCGGTCGGGGTCTCCTTTTCCAGGGACCGGCGGAATCAAATCCTGAATCCGTCCCGAGGGTATCTGTTGGCCGCGGACCTCGAACACGCGGATGGTTGGACCGCCTCCGAATTTCGCTATACCAGAGTGGTCTCGGAGGCGGTCTGGTATGCCCAGCCCAGACAGGGGCTGGTGGTGGGGGCCCGTTTGCGGGGTGGGTTCGTGAACTCCCGAGGATTCAGCCGATTCGGAGAAGATGCCGTAACCTCGGACATCCTCCATCCGGAGAAGCGCCTCTACGCCGGAGGGGCCAATAGCGTGAGGGGCTACGCCCAGAACCGGCTCGGGCCCCAAGTGTTGTATCTGGATGACCCCAACCTCCTCGTCGGACCTCGAGGTGACCCCTCAAATCCCGATCCTCCCATCTGTACCTCATTAGAATTGGCTGATCTGACCTGCGATGCCGGGGCGCTGTCGGACACCCTCTTCCTCCCGAGACCCAGGGGTGGTACGAGGCTCCTGGAAGGAAGCCTGGAGGTGAGGTTTCCTCTGGCCGGTCCTTTCTGGGAGGCCGCGACTTTTTTGGATTTCGGCCAGGTCTGGGACGAAGAGACCACCCCCGATCCCGGTGGCTTCGAGCTCACACCGGGTCTCGGAGTCCGGTATTTCAGCCCCATCGGTCCTATCCGTGTGGACCTTGGTTACCGGTTCGCCACCGGGGAAGACCTGCCCGTGGTGACCCAGGAGCTCATCCTGGATCCCTCCGGAGTGGGAGCTCCGGTCTTCAGCGACAATCTGGTCCAGCTGGCGACGCTGGTGCGGTGGGGCGATGAGCTGGAGAGGTGGACAATTCGGCGGTTCCAACTCCACCTCTCCATCGGGCAGGCCTTCTGATGGGCGCCAGGGCCCGTGGTGCAGGGCGTTTTTTCGCTCGCCTGGTTCTCTCCATCGGCGTGGTTGGTCTTCTTCTGCTGGTTTTGGTTACGCAGACTCCGGCTGGCAAGGAGTGGGTACTGCGGGAGGCCCTGGCTAGGGTCAGCGGGGGAATCCGGGGGGAAATCCAGATCAACGGTGTTTCCTCTCCGGGGCTCCTGAACGGGTTCACGTTCCGGGACGTGACCATCCGAGGAGAGGACGGATCGGTCTTCCTCAGAGCCGATTCGGTTCGTACGGGCATATCGGGTCCGGCCCTCCTCCGAGGAGACCTGATTCTTACCGGCGTCCGCCTCTGGAAGCCCCATCTGACGCTTGAAAAACTGAGTCCCGATGGGGCTTTGAATGCCGTCGCCATCTTCGTGGGGGTGGACCCCCCGGCTTCTCGAGCCCAGGGAGTCGATTCCCTACCCGCCACCGTCGACTCCATCGCCCCCGAGGCCGACTCCATTCTGGAAAGGCCCGCCAATGGGTCCCGGAGGAGGATCGTCCTCCGGGATGCTCGGGTCCATGACGGGACTCTGGACGTGTTTCTGCC
>JABDNZ010000366.1 GCA_013043565.1 Gemmatimonadota bacterium
ATAAGGTGTCCCCGGGTCGTACCTCATAGACCACCGAGCGCTCCCCCCCTCGGTTCGAAGGACCCCCATTTCCCACCCGCAGTTGATCCCTGACCGACGGCGCCTTTGGAACCACCACTCTCTGGCCGATCTGCATACGGCGCGGCTGAATCGTGGGGTTCGTGGCTTGAAGATCGGCCACGGGGACTCCATACCTTCGAGCGATGTGGGTCAGGGTTTCTCCGCTGCTGACGGAATGCTCCAGGAAGGTGACGCGCTCCTCCAAAGGAATCTGAGCGTAGGCTGCGGAAAAACGGGCCCCGGCCCCTTGTGGAACCCGTAGGATCGTCGAGACACCGGCCGGGGTGAGTCCACGAAGCAGCTGTGGGTTCAACTCTTCCAGGGTCTCCTGGTCTACCTGACTGGCCCGGGCGATCACATCCATAGAGGTGGCATCGGGAACCTCGATCTCCTCAAAGCCCAATGGCGCCTCCTTCACCAGGTCTTCGAATCCGAACGCGGCCGGATCGGATCCGATACGGGCAGCCGCCAGGAAACGGGGCACGAAGTTCCTCGTTTCCCTGGGCAGTTGCTGAAGGACCTCCATGAACAGGCCGTCGTGGGTAACCTCACCTCGGTTGTAACGGCGGAGAATTCGGTCCAAACGGCCCGGGCCTCCGTTATATGCGGCCAGGGCCAGGAACCAGGAACCGAACTGGGCGTGAAGCTCGGCCAAGTATTGAAGAGCGAGTGGTGTGGAGAGGTAAGGGTCCCGCCGTTCATCGATGAGGCGGTTCACCTTCAGGCCCATGCCCCGGGCGGTAGGGGGCATGAACTGCCATAGGCCCGCAGCCCCCACCCAGCTTACGGCCCCAGGCTTGTACCAGCTTTCGACGATTGGAAGATAGGCCAAGCTGGCCGGCAGCCCCGCCGCCCGGATATGGCCTTCGACCATTGGCTCAAAACGACCCATCCGGGCCAGCGTGTTCCGGAACGTGCTGGATTCTCGGCCCTTGAATGACTCGATCCATTCCTGGACCTTGGCATCCATTTCTTCGGTCTGGGCCCAGGGAGAATCCAGGATGGGATCGATGTTCCTGGACTCGGCCAGGGTTGCCGTGGTGGCGGATGGACGCACCGGCGCCTCCAAAGGCACCGGGATCCGGGCTTCGGGAGCCCCCTCGGCGGGGGGTTCGTGGACCGGCTGAGGCCCGGGGGTCGGCCCGGCGGCGGGTGGCACACCCACGAGGGTCCCACAACCCGTCAGGAGAGCAAAGGAGACAAGCACGGGGAAGCTCCGGCCCACCCCAAGGCGAGCTGGACGACAGGTCCAAGACGGGGCGCCCTCGTGATTCATGCTCCTCCGGTGTTCGAGAGGCCAGGCGTGCTTCCTGGCGTGACCTCCAGGGATCGGGGGTCCTTAAAGGGTATAGTTCGGGGCTTCCCTGGTGATGGTGACGTCATGGGGATGAGACTCCCTCAAACCCCCGGATGTAATCTGGAAGAAGCGGGCCTTCTCCCTGAGTTGTTCCAGGTCGGCTGCCCCGCAGTATCCCATCCCGCTCCGGATCCCGCCAATGAGCTGGAACACCGTGTCGGCCAGAGGCCCTTTGTAGGGGACCCGGGCTTCAATCCCTTCGGGTACGAGCTTCTTCGCTCCGGCCTCCGGATCCTGGAAATAACGATCGGCCGATCCTTCTTCCATCGCCGAAAGAGAGCCCATGCCCCGCACGATTTTGAAACGGCGCCCTTCCAGGAGAAAACTCTCGCCCGGGGACTCGTCCGTTCCCGCGAACATCGAGCCCATCATCACGGACATGGCACCAGCAGCCAACGCTTTGACGATGTCCCCCGAATACCGGATGCCGCCATCTGCGACCACAGGGATCCGACCTCCCACTCCACGGACTGCCTCTTGGATGGCTGTGAACTGAGGGACCCCGACACCCGTTACGACCCGGGTCGTGCAGATCGATCCCGGCCCGACACCCACTTTCACCGCGTCAGCCCCCCGGTCGGCGATGGCCCGCGCTCCCTCTGCCGTAGCGACATTCCCCGCGATCAACTGGACTTCCGGCAGGGCCTCCCGAACCCTTGCCACGGCCTGCAACACTCCTTCGGAATGTCCGTGAGCCGTGTCGATGACGAGAACGTCGGCGCCGGCCCGGACCAAGGCCCTGGCTCGATCCAGATCCGCCCTTCCCGCCCCGACGGCCGCTCCTACGCGCAGCCGGCCGTGCTCGTCCTTGCAGGCGTTCGGATGGCGCTGGCGCTTCATGATGTCCTTGATCGTGATGAGACCTTGCAGCATGCCGTCCTCATCGACGACCGGCAGCTTCTCGATGCGGTTCTCGTGCAGGATCCGCTTCGCGTCCTCGAGGCGGGTCCCGACCGGGGCGGTCACCAGCCCTTCGGACTTCATGACATCCCGGATCGGAATGTCGAGACGCTCGATGAACCGAAGGTCCCGGTTGGTCAGAATCCCGACGAGCTTCCCGTCCTTCGTCGTGACCGGAACCCCGGAGATCCGGTATCGGCGCATGATCTCTTCCGCGTCGCCGACGAGGCGATCGGGCGTGAGCGTGATCGGCTTCAGGATCATGCCGCTCTCGGATCGCTTCACCTTGTCGACTTCTTCGGCCTGCCGCTCCGGAGAGAGAT